>NZ_JALBWT010000005.1:0-232546 GCF_023845525.1 Sinobaca sp. H24 | reverse complement strand
TGATGAAATGAATCGCCTTCCTTCGGCTTCCAGGCCTGATTGGCGTCAATTCGAAAGAGCGCCCGGCCGTTAGCTTTTTCTTTTAAAAATAGAATCGTTTGAAGGTCTGTTTCCGGATTTTTTCCCAATTTCACTTTTAAAATTCGATAGCCGGCGCCAAGGTGTTTTTGCATTTGTTCTTCCATATGCTGCCTGCTGCCTAGACTGATGGTCATGTCATTCTCCATTAGAAGAGGGCCGCCGCCGAGAAGCTCGATTAATGTTATTTCTTTTGAAGCAGCATATGCTTCATGAAGCGCGATGTCCATCGCTGCTTTTGCGCTGGAATTTCCGGCGCAGGAAGCCTGGATTTTACATAGAAGTTGTTGGAAGCCCCCTTCTACATGAAGGAGATCCTCCGATATAGGGCCGCTCAGCGCAGCGTTAATACTTTCGGAAGATTCTCCTGTAATAGCATACGTTGGAGCCGCCGCTCCCATTCCTGTTTCACCTGTAGAAAGAGTAACCGAAACGGAAATAACCTCGATTTCAGTTACTTTTCGAATAGCCGTTACAAATGGCTCTTTTAGCTGCTTTACCGTTGTTTTTGTTTGAATATCCGTTACTTTCATTAGTCTCCTCCTTTATAATCTGGATAGTATTTCTGAAGTCAGCAGTCCGAAAAATGTACCCATGAAGGACCCGATTAGAGCCATCATCACTCCAATGGGAATCAGTGCTCTATTAAATGCTCCGGCGAGCACCGGCGCGGAAACCATACCGCCAATGTTAGCCAGGCTGGCTACTCCGAGAGTAAATAAGTCCAGCTTGAACACCTTTGCCAGCAACAGCATAATAATGCCGTGAAAAGCGAAAATCATAAAGCCGGAAATGATATAAACCGGTGCCTGATTGAGCTCGGAGAAATCTGCACCCGAGGCAATCAAAGCAACAATGACATAAAGCATGACGCTGCCAAGCTCCATAGATCCCGGAATTCTTGCGATCGGCGTTACAGCCAAAATCAGACCTGCCACAGAAGCAATAACGATCTGCCAGGTAGTCGCATTAATCGCGGTTCCTATCTCAGGCAGTGTACCGCCCAGGACAGAGCCCACGGCTGCGATGAAAAGAGAAATACCAAGCAGTACCATTAAATCCTGAAATGCGATTGGGTGTTCCGGCTCTGCATCGGCCGCGGCCGCCATTTCTGAGCTGATCTGTTCCAATTTGCTTGTATCTGCTTTTGTGAAGCGGTTAAACACGAACTGGAAGGGCACGAGCCAGAAAAGCAGCATAACCCAGATGGAGTAGTTAACAGTGTCCATAAGCAGGGCAAAACCAAATATATCCTCCGGCACATCGAGAATATTCTGCAGGGCTACCATATTAGCGGAACCGCCGGTCCAGGAGCCGGCAAGCGCGGAAAAGGCTCTCCATGTATCGTCTATATAAAAGGACTGCATAATGAAGTAGGTGAGGGCAAACCCACCGACGATGCTGAAAGCTGCGACAAAGTAAGTAATAAGCATTTTTGGACCAAGTTTTATAATTTTGCGGATGTCGCATTTGAGAAGCATAAGAACGATCATAGCGGGCAAAAGCGCGTTTCTAATAGTGGAGCTGGTGTCACCAATAGCGTCACTATCTCCAAATAAACCGAAGGTATTAAGAAGCGCCGCGGAAATATAAATTAATACAATAGCCGGAACGTATTTAAAAAATTTTGTTTGGAACCGCCTGTCTGCCCAGACGATAGCAGCAGTAACGGCAATCATACCACTAACGTATAAAAATCCATCTTGATCACAGCAATTCCCCCTTTGATTTTCCATAAAAAAACAGCCAGCCTCTATAAAATAGAGAACTGGCTGGATTTTATCCTGTAACAGATAAAGCAGCTATTTCGTATGTACGAACAGTTGGCTGTACTTTTTGCTTGCATTCGTAAAGGCAGCAATAATCGCTTTCTGGGAAGAGCCATGGTACTTCCGCTCAATATCCGCAGTTACTTCATCTATTGCTGTAATCGCTTTGCCTGCAAACAAATGCTGTACAAACCGGCTCGTTAGTTCAAGAATTGCGGAGCAGTCTGCATCCAGAATTTTCCCGGATCGTTCATCGACAACAAAGCCAATGAAGAAAACTTTGTACTGGTCGGTGATAGGGTTATTGGAGGGGGATTTTGCTTCTCCCACAATATAAATAGAGTCCTGATCAAACATATAAAAACTCCTTTTGCGAAACACGATAAGGGATGGGAATGAGGAAAAAAGCTGGGATAGCTTTCTGCTGTATTCCTGACCTGTCGTGCTTTGAACATAATATTATAGCAACATGTAAACAAAAACAAGACTTTTGTGAAACTATTCAGATAAATTCATGAGAGAAAGGATGACAACTTGTTTCATTCATTTTATTCTTTTTATATAACAAGCCGTAATGATATGGGAGAGAAAGTCCCTTTTGATTTATACTAGTATTAGAAACAAAAAGGAGGTAGAAATACTATGAAAATCATTGTGACTAGTATATTTGTTCAAGATCAGGAGAAGGCGTTATCATTTTATTCAGATGTTTTGGGGTTTGTAAAAAAGCATGACGTACCAGCAGGTGAATTCAGATGGATTTCGCTTGTGTCTCCTAATGATCAGGCTGGGACCGAGCTGGTGCTTGAACCGAACAACCATCCGGCTGCCAAAGAATATCAAAGCAAATTATTCTCCGAAGAAATTCCGGTAACGATGTTTGGAGTGGAAGATATTAATAAAAAATACGAACAATTAGTGAAAAAAGGGGTAAGGTTTACGATGGAGCCAACCACCATGGGAGAGATCACTATAGCGGTTTTCGATGATACGTGCGGCAATCTCATTCAGATAGTTGAGCAATAAATGTATCTGGAAATCGTAACAGAGCAGAAATAAGCTGCTTTTCCCCAAGGAAAAGCGGTGCCTAAGGGTGTTTTCTTGCTACTGGGCGAAGGGTATAGGTAATAATAAAATCCACATTATTTTTCATATGTGAATATTTTTTGTCTGTTTATGTGAAAACATTCACAATAAAGAAAAATGAGGTATACTAAAAATATAAAATATGTGAAAATATTCACAATTAGGAGGTTTTCAATCATGATCCGCTTCTTGAAAGAGTCTACCATCGCAGCAGTACTATTTTTGGCCGCCCGTTTATATTTAGGCTGGACGTGGCTTACTTCCGGTCTGGGGAAAATAGCGGAAGGATTTAATCCAGGAGGATACCTGCAGCAGGCTGTTGCAGAACCTGTAATGAATGGAGGAGGGGAAGCAGCCTATCCATGGTATACAGCATTCCTTGAAAATGCAGCGATTCCGCAGTCTGAGCTCTTTGGATTTCTCGTTATGTGGGGTGAGGTACTGGTAGGAGCAGGTCTGCTTATTGGATTGCTCACTACGACCTTTGCTTTCTTTGGCGGGATGATGAACATGGCTTTTCTACTTGCCGGCACCGTATCTGTTAATCCCATAATGCTTGTTTTGGCAATACTCCTTCTTATTGGAAAAGGCAATGCCGGTCGAATTGGCCTGGATCGATTTATTCCTGCAGTCAAAGAGAAAATGAGAAAACGGCCGCCAGTGAAAGAGGGGCCGAAAGCTGCTTAAAAAAGTTTGTTGTTTTATATTGAATGCAAAAATAATAGGAGAAAGGAGCTGTTTTACAGCATTCTTTCTCTTTTTAATTGCAGAAGCAGCAGTGGAAATGAATTTAGGATATTGTCTTTATTTCTTTTTTTTGATAATATCGTTTCATAGCTAATGATTTTGAAAATAAAGGAGGGGATTTCTTATCCATTTGTTTAACGATGAGGGAGAGCTGCTTCCTGAGGAAAAAGAAACCATTTATCTTTTAACGAAACTACCTATAGAAGATCTGGATTTAGATGCCGTAGCCGTTGTGACGAACCTTTATCGAGCAGCTCAAGGGTTGAAAAACAAGATGGAACAGCATGTATTATCAGAATACGGATTATCCTGGACGTCTTTTTCTCTGCTGTATGATTTATGGATAAAGAATTCTATCGAAACAAAAAAGCTGGCTGAATCAGCTGGAGTGACTAAGCCTACGGTAAGCAATATTACCAAAACACTCGAGCGCAAAGAGCTTTGTTATCGAAAGGCCGATATGAGAGATAGAAGAATCATTTATGTCATGATAACTGACAAAGGGCGTGAGGTCATGGAGGATCTGTATCCAAGGTTTCATCAAGGGGAAACAGCAATTGTTTCCAGCCTTTCGGTGGAGGAGCAAAAGCAGATGTCAGGGCTGCTAAGAAAAGTGATCAAAGACAACCAGTTTTAAAAAATAGAAAAAGCATAGATGGGAAACCGAGTAGTCGTTATCTCCCTGTAACAGAGAGCCGATGGATGGTGTGAATTGGTACACAGGTAACACGAATTACATTCCCGGAGCTTTCTTTGTGTCTCGTTCAAGAGAAGCAAAGACGGACGAGCCGTTATTCGTTGAGTGGAAGAAGATATTCTTCAACAAGGGTGGTACCGCGTGCAACAACCACGTCCCTTTTCATTAAGGGAGGTGGTTTTTTATTATGGAAATGTGGAGGAATGAACAAATGAGTGAATGGATGAAACAACTCTCAAAAGAACAGGCAGCAGAAGTAAAAAGACAGGTGGACATATACAAACAGGGAGTACAGGAGATCATTCCGTTAGAGGACCTGGAAAAGAAAGTCGCTATGTCTATCATGGAAGACCGTCCTCTTAAAATTAAATTAGGATTAGATCCGTCCGCACCGGATGTTCATCTCGGTCATACCGTTGTGCTAAAGAAGATGAGACAATTTCAGGAAAATGGGCATACTATTCAGCTGTTAATAGGAGATTTCACCGGAAAAATTGGGGATCCTACAGGAAAGAGCACAGCCCGAACCGCATTAACGGATGAAGAAGTAAAACGCAATGCCCGGACCTACTTCGAACAGTTTGGCAAAGTAATAAATATAAATAACGTCGAACTTCACTATAATTCGACCTGGCTTTCCAAACTAACCTTCGAAGAAGTGATTCAGCTGGCTGGTAAAGTAACGGTAGCCCGATTGATGGAAAGAGATGATTTCGAAGAAAGAACTGCTTTGGGAAAGCCCATTTCACTTCATGAATTTTTCTACCCTGTGATGCAGGGATACGATTCTGTCGTATTAGACTGCGATATTGAACTAGGGGGAACCGATCAGCATTTCAATATACTGATGGGAAGACCGTTTCAGGAAAAGTTTGGGAAGGAGAAACAGGCGGCCCTGCTGATGCCTCTACTGGAAGGATTGGATGGCGTTGAAAAAATGTCTAAATCAAAAAATAATTATATCGGCATTGATGAAGAGCCACAAAATATGTACGGTAAAGCGATGTCTATTCCAGATAAACTGGTTAAAAAATATTTTGAGCTGGTCACCGACTTTACGCTGGATGAACTGGATCTTATTATAAAAGAAATCGATTCAGGCGAACGGCACCCGCGTAATGCAAAAATGCTGCTCGGAAGAACAATAGTAAGAATGTATCACGGAGAACAGGCGTCAAAACAGGCGGAGCATCAGTTCGTGACGGTATTTCAAAAAGGAGCGGTTCCAGAAAGCATGCCAGAGTTCGAGTGGCTCGGAGAACAAGAAACGCCGGTGATAGATTTTCTTATGAAGCTGGAGTTGTTTCAGTCTACAAGTGAAGCACGCCGAATGATTAACAACAAAGGAGTAAAAATTGATGGAAATCGGGTCGAGGATACCTCTCAACGAGTGAGTGTTACGGAAGGGACAGTCGTGCAGGTGGGAAAGCGTAAATTTATTAAAATAAAAAGCTCAATAACACAATAAAGCAGGCTGGTGAGAATATATTTCTCACCAGCCTGCTTACTTTAGAAAATGTTAAGAGGTAAATCGTTCAATCTGTAATTTAAGTTTTTCACTTGAAGCGTTCAGTTCTTCTGCCGAGTAGGCCACGGTCTGAAGAGCCGTCAACTGCTCTTCGGCAGAGGCGCTCACTTCTTCTGAAGTGGCGGCACTCTCTTCTACAACCGCAGCAAATTTCTGCGATGGAAGAGACAACATCTTCTTTATTCTTTTCTATGCTCTTAATGCTTTCACTCATTTGGGATACAAGGGCACTCATTTCTGTATTTCGTGCGGCAATTTCATCAAAGGAAGAGACGGTTGTTTCTGTAATTTCAAACTGCTCGGTAGACAGTTTTCTTGCGTCTGCCATTTCAGCAGAAGCTTTCGTCGTCTTTTCCTGAATGTCCTCCATCGAGACGCGGATATGCTTGGTGGCGCCGGAGGTTTGTTCAGCAAGCTTGCGAACTTCGTCGGCCACTACCGCAAACCCGCGGCCGTGTTCACCGGCTCGTGCAGCTTCAATTGACGCATTCAATGCAAGCAGGTTCGTCTGCTCTGAAATAGAAGCAATGGTTCCGACAATAGAGGAAATTTCACTCATCTGGTCCGATAGATTCTGTACGACGTCCTCGACGCGGCCAATCATTCCATCTGTCTGCTCGGCCTTTTCCTGTAGAAAAGAAGTCTGTTCGCTGCCGGCTTTGTTGGTTTCCTCCACCTTCAAAGCCTGCTGGTTCAATGAAGAGGCAAAAGCAGCCATTGCTGTCAGTTGTTCCGAAAGGTCCGTTGTTTTCCTTGAAGAATTTTCGGCAGAAGCCGCAGCGTTCGTTGCGCCGTTTGCCACTTCTTGAATAGCGCGCGTTATTTCTTCGCTGGAGGCCATCGTCTCTTCAGAAACAGAGCTTAGCTGTGATACAGCATCGGCCGATGTATGAACAGATTGACGCACCGACTCGACGAGCTCCCGCAGGTTTGTCACCATCACATTAAAGCTGGTCGTTAGTTCACCGGTTTCATCCTGTGTTTTTACTGCTATTTGGCGGGATAAGTCTCCCGCGGCAACGTGTTTGACCTCGTCATTAAGCGCACGGATAGGCTTTGTAATTCGGCCTGCGATGAAAAACACCGCAGCTGCCGTAAGCAGCATAAGAATGCCGGCAGCAATCGCCACGTCCCTTAGAAGCGTATTCACCCCGGCATATACTTCAGATTCCGGCAGGACAAGGCCCAGGGTCCAGCCGGTCTGCTCGAGAGGTACATAAGAAACAACAGCATCTCCATCTGAAAAGGAGGCTGAGGCCGTTCCACTTTCATCAAACGATTCACTGATTCCTTCAAGCACAGGGTCTTCTTCGAGGGAGGCCGCTTCAGGGTGGGCAAGAAATGCTCCTGTTTCGTCCATTAAAAACGCCCAGCCGTTGTCACCAACCTCAATTTCTTCTGCCATCTGCTGGATGGAGCCGGCATCCATATCACTTGAGATAACGCCTGCAAGCGTCCCATCTGATTCGTAGAATGGAGTGCTTGTTGTAACGAGAAACGTATCCAGGGCTTCATCAAAGTAAGGCGCTGTCCAGGAGGCTTCTCCTGTTTCGGCACCGGCTGTATACCATTCATGAGAGGGATAGTCGTACTCCGCAGTCTCATATTCATCGGTAAATACGACGCTGTCACCATCTTCATAGCTGTAGGGACCGAAATATTCAGTATCTGCGTCGTAAGCAAATGGTTCAAACCAGACGCCGATACCAAACGTTGCTTCATTTAATTGAACAAGACGTGCCTGCAGGGCCTCATAGTCGGCTTGATCCAGATCTGTGCCTTCTTCTCCGGTGATTTCAGCAAGCGTTTCCCCGATGCGCTGATGCTCCGTAAGCTCTTGTTCTATACTGCCGGCAGTTTCACCAGCCTGATGAGAAAGGCGATCTCTGATCTGGGTTTCTATTTCACCTCTGGCAAAGCTGTAGCTGATGCCGGTGATTAACAGTACGACTACCATCATAATAGGGATAAAACTAAGTAATTTGGTGCGTATCGACCATTTCATAAGCTTCTTCCTCTCCGGTTTCATTACCCTATTTATATCGGAAGCCCGCTCTGGACATTCAAGAATAATACGACTATTTGTTACATCAGCCATATTTCTCTTGCAAATATCTCTTTTAACATTTAGTATAGTTTATTGCCTACCTACCGTTAGGTTTTAAATTTAATTTTATGAAAGAGGAGCATTATAATGACTGCTAAAAACGTTCCTGTCACAAGGAACATCACCTTTATTTTATTATTCATTGCCAGTATTATGGCTGTTACAGGATTCAGTATGTTCTTAACGACAACGACCTGGTATGTCATCACAGAACTTGACTCCGCTTCTATGCTCGGGCTCGTTCTTATTGTTATCAGCGTGCCCCGGCTTGTTATGATGACGTATGGAGGCGTCGTAGCGGATAATTATAAAAAAACAACAATCATGTTCAGCACTAATTTGATACAGGCGTTTCTTCTGCTTGGTATTACTTGGTTCATATGGAACGATACGATGACGATTGTACTGCTATTACTTCTGGCAGGTGTATTTGGAATGCTGGATGCGTTTTTTGGACCTGCCAGCACCTCGATGCTTCCTAAAATCGTGGAAAGGCATCAGTTACAGCAGGCCAATGCCTATTTCCAGGGCGTGGACCAGATTTCTTTTATAGCCGGTCCGATTATAGCCGGAGTTATTATGGAAACGTCCTCGGTTACTGCGAGCTACTTCACTGCATCCATCCTGGTAGCTCTTTCGGCGCTGATTATTTTCCCGCCGTTTATAAAGGAAGGACCGGTGGAAAACACCGTTAAACAAAGTCCGTTTCAAAACTTTAAAGAGGGCTTTGTCTATGTATACGGCTCCACTTTTTTACTGCTTGGTCTTATTATTCTGGTTACGCTGAACTTCTTTGTGTTCGGCACGCTTCATATAGCTATTCCTTTGCTGGTGGATGCCTATGGCGGAACCCCGTTAAACTTAAGCTATATGGAAGTAAGTCTTGGTCTGGGAATGGTCACCGGTACGATCATACTCGGCGGTTACATGATTGCAAAAAAAGGCCGGGCGATTCTGTACGGTCTGATAGCTGCTTTAGTCTTCTACCTTATCTTCGGTTTTGTCCAGAGTTTAACGGTGTTGACCGTTATTTTATTCTTTATTGGATTTGCGATGGCTTTTGTGTTTATTCCGTTTTTTACGGCAGCCCAGGAAATGACCGAGAACCGGATGACTGGACGGGTGATGAGCCTCGTATTCCTTGCCATGAATGGTTTTGATCCTATCGCTTATGCTATCGTTAGTGTGCTTACCACAGCAGGAATTCCGGTACAGTTTATTTTATTGGGATTTGGAGCCACAGGCATGGTGATTGCTATCACGATATTATTCAAAGCAAAAGCGTTTCAACAGATTGTGCCATAAATGGGGAAAATTACAGATAAAAGGAGAAAATCCATGCGTACAAAAGAAAAAATCATACAGGCAGGCACACAGTGCTTTGCCTCCAATGGATATAAAGCGACCACCATGTCTGAGATTGCCAGTCTGGTAGGTATAAAAAAACCTTCTCTATACGCTCATTATCAGAATAAAGAAGCATTGTTCCTTGATGTATTTAATAATGAAATAGAAGGATATTTACAGTTTGTGCAGAGCCGGATTGATGAAAAAAGGGGACAGTCTGTGAAAGAACAGCTACAGTATCTTTTTCTCATTCATTCGATTAATGAAGATAACGAGATCAGCACTCTTTTTTATTATCGTTTTGTGAATTATCCGCCTGCAGAGCTGAAGGAATCTATACTCGAACAGTATAGAAAGGTGGACGCTTCATTATTTTCAGTGCTTGGAGACGTATGGAATGAAGGGAAAAAGCGAGGAGAAATGGACAAAGAGCTGTCCAACGACCATATATACAATACTTTTTTTGCGTTAATTGATGGATTGGCCAATGAAATGAGTCTATATGATTATAAGCAGATGAAGGAGCGCTCGGAGCTTGTCTGGGAAGTATTCTGGAGAGGTGTCAGGGCGCCTTCCTGATCAAAGAAAAAAGCTGATTGCGGAAATCAGCTTTTTTTCTATTTAGTAACCAAAAAAATTCGGACTGATTTTCCTTGCCACAGGTTCGATATGGTGGAGGATATCCGTTACTACATAGGAAGCAATGGCAGGGGAGGCGGTCACTCCCGGAGAGTCGAGACCGGCAAGGTGAATCAGCTGCGGATATTTCGCAGATGGCCGGATATAAAAGTCCGGATCGATGATGCTCGATCGGATACCTGAATAGTAACGCTCCTCAAGGTCATAGGGAATCTCTTCTGCGAGCAGGTTAACCTCGTTTCGGATCTGATTAATCCCGGCTTCTGTCGGAAGAGAGGAATAGAAGCTTTTCTGCTCTGTATCGGTCGGACCGAGGCGTATTGTTCCATCGGGCTGTGGAATAATCAGCACACCTTTTGTTCGGCTTGTCGGCGGTGGATAGATGATATGGTTAATAAAGCCGGACGCCTGTTTTCCAAGCACCACGTACTCGCCTCGTCTGGATACAGGTTCAAAAGGCACTTGGTCCTCGATCATCCCTGCGATAAATCCAGCAGCAGCCCCGGCGGCATTGATAACAAAACGGCTGCGAAACAGCTGTCCCGATCGGGTTTCTATTTCAAATCCGTTTCCGGATTTTTTTAGGGCGGTCACTTCGGTATTCGTATAAATCTCTGCACCGTTGTGCCGGGCGTTTGATGCCATTCTTTCTGTCAGTATTGAAGTATCCGCGCTCATAGCTTCCGGCATATACAGCCCGCCCTTGAGCGCTTGATGGAGATTTGGTTCCCGTTCAAACATCTCTTCACGGCTTAACCAGGTGATCGTATCAATCCCTTCCGCTTCGCTTTGTCTTTTCAGCTGTCGGAGCTTATCGAGCTCGTCCTCAGTGCGGGCTGTGGCAATCGCACCGTTACGAAACACGGGAACATCAAAGCGTTCGGCAAGTGTCTGGTGCAGAAGGCTCCCCTTTATGCCAAGCGCTGATTTTAATTTACCCTTATAAGGGGGCATCATAGCGGGAGGATGAACAAGGGCACTGTTGTGAGTCGATTGAACACCGGAGAGCGTACGTCCTTTTTCGATAAGAACGGTCTGCCCCCGGCAGTGGGAAAGCTCACGCGCCAGCGCCGTCCCAATGATACCGCCTCCAATAATCAGATAATCAATCATCTGCTTCACTCCTTTTTTGGAAGAACCTTCTTAAAGCAATAATAACTAAAGGTATCTTCATTGTAGAGGCGGATAGAAGCAGGGAGCAATTTATATGCCTAAGGGAAGGGAAGTGACGTTTTGACAATAAAAAAATCGAGTAAACGCGCAAAGCGTTCGTACTCGATTTTCTTGGTAAGGCTGCACATTTACTTTACAGCCAGCCATATTTGGTTGGAGGATTCGGTACTGTAGGGATCAGGATCAGTGTAGGCTTCGATGGCCGGCACATCAGCTATTTCATACCCATTTGACGGAATCCACTCGCTGTAAATTTGTTTCCATACTTCCGGCATGGCGGTAGGAGCAGGACCGTGCACTTCAAAAACCACCCATTTGGTTTTGGGGAGGTCCAACCGGTTGAAATCAGCCGGCGGGTTCCCTATATGCTCCACCGCAATCCAGTAATCAATCGTGTTCTTTTCCTCGTCATAGTTATCCGTGAGCCCCAGCAGACCTTTAGTTTCACTGTTCATTAAATCAATGAGTTTCCCAATCGTTCCATCCGAAGTAACTTGTCCCCAAAACTCCGCAATTCCCATGGCTTCTTTACCACACGGACATTCCTTTTTGATCCCCACGACGTGAAATGCTTCTTTTTCCACAATCTGATAGTTCATCGGTTCGGCTCCTTTCAAATTCACCTGAATCGTCAGGCGGTTATAGGCATTCAGCTTTCCGATTCCTTTTCGCGCTTCAGTTGGGCTGACACCGTGCTGTTTCCGGAAAGCTTTTGAAAAAGCTTCAGGAGTGTCATAGCCGTATTTATAGGCAATATCAATAATTTTATCGTCTGAGTTGGAGAGCTCCTGTGCGGCAAGGGTAAGACGGCGGCGTCTGAGATATTCACCGACGGACGTCTCCGTCAAAATCATAAACAAACGCTGAAAGTGAAAAGAAGATACATGTGCCTGTTTGGATATGGCTTCTATTGTTATACGCTCCAGTAGATGTGTTTCCATGTAATCAATCGCCTTCTGCAATGATTCCACCAACGTCATATGCTCCACTCCTTTATTACATAATAAAGAATAACGTGACGAGCGGTCCTGTCATTTTATGCGCTGTCCGGACAGTATTTCAGCAGGCAGGTTCTTAATCTACTATTCTTCAGAGAACGAAGAACTCCTGTTTGGAATAAAAAACGATCGTTAGTAATTTATACAGTGGCTGGAGGTGTTTATTGTATGATTAGAGAAATATTTAAATAATAAAAAGAAGCAGCCATACATATCAAGTCCAGGGAATTCATCTTATGTCTGACAGCTTACATTTTATACCGCGATTAATGTATGTGGTGCAGAGAAGCACTTTTTCTTTTGTAAAAAGCAGCATAATGGAAAAAAGAAAGGAGATGCCATGAAAATCAAAATCGATATCGATCCTCAATATGAGGGCGACCCGGTGATTATGATACAAGTAAAAGAATGGACAAAGGAGGCAGGGTCTGTCATGCAGCTGCTTGAAGACCATATCCAGGATCCCGAAAAAGGAACCAGACGTGAGAACACGATGACAAAACGAATTGTTGCAGTCGAAGAAGACCATTCCATTCTGCTGGAGCCAAATGAGATTGACTTTGTTTTTGCCGAAAAAAGGAAGGTGTTTGCGATGGTTCACGACAAATCATTGGAAATGAAGCAGAAGTTGTATGAATTGGAAGAACTCCTTGCACCATATGGATTTATCCGGTTTTCTAAGTCTGTGATTGGAAATATGAATCAAATGGACCGGTTCGAACTCTCCTTCAATGGAAATCTATGCGTGTATTTTAAATCCGGCACAAAAGAGTATGTGACGAGAAAATATGTTCACATCCTGAAAGAACAGCTTATTAATGGAGGGGATAGAGATGATTCATGATATTACCATTAGAATATTCGGCGGTCTCGGAATAGCAGCGCTTGTTACATTTATTGCCTTAACAATAGTCGTGCAGCAGTCTATAGACGTCCCCGTAGCAGATGTGAGAATGCACTTACTTGGAAGTATGATCACCGGTGCTTTCTTTAGTGTGGCGTCTCTCTTATTTTACATCGAATCCTGGAGTGCGCTTAAACAGACCGTGGTACACTTCAGCGTATCCCTTGTTGTCCTTTTTCCAGTATTCACATTTTTGACCGGCTGGGTTCCATTAGAGCCACAGGCCTTATTAATCGGACTGGGAATTTTCACAGGGTCGTATGTACTGAACTGGATCATTTTCTATATGTATTTTAAACGGCTGGAGCAGCAGATGAACGCATCCATTGGGAAAGGAACAAGATTTGGGCAGTAAAAGAAAACCGGTTTTAGTATTTAGGGTAAAAAAACAGAAAGGACTTTGCAAATATTAATAACACATCAACGGATATCTATACAATGTCTCTGTCTTTCCTTCACTCATGTACCAGTCATGTAAGACAAATTCCAGGTTCGTGATTTTATTTGTGCCAAAATCGTGCTCTTTATAATCCTGTAAGTATTCCAAAAATGCTTCTGAATTGTTCAGGCCGGTTGTTCGATAACGAAGGCATGTCATATGAGCAGTATGCGTTCTATACCGCTGATCCAGTGTGTGCAGCACGCTGGATCTTTTGATATGACTTCTAATCCTGTGGCGTATTTTTCAAGATGAGCATCTTCAGGAAAGCCTTGAATTAGAACACTGTCTGGTGTGGCGGTGACACCCTGATATTTGATAGGAAAGGCCGGTATGGATTCGATAGCTTCGGAGAGGATTTTAAAATAAGGATTTACCTCTATTTCTGCCATATTAACTTCCGTACTGCACGTTATAATGGATAAAATCGTAGTATGTAGTTGAACTGGTATATAGAAATACTGGTTAGGCTCTCTCTCTTTAATGCCGCTCAAAAAGCTCTGAACCGAATGACGCACTTCCTGTGAGGGACGGAAGACGACAGATAGTCCCAGCCTGCTATCGCCTGCTTTATTCAATAGTAAGGATCCGCCTTTAAAGAATTTTTTTGAACAGCAGCTGCTCCCTGATTCCATAATTTATTATAGGTGTTTTGAATATCAATATTATCCACGTAATCCTCCTCTTTAATCTGCCCATACTCTCGAAAGCATGTATATATAATCACTTCATTATCACTTCATTTAGTTATTTTGATTTAGTATTGTTTCACTGTATTTCTTTATTTTCTAAAAAACCCCTTTATCTTATTCTATCAAAACGCAACAGGTGGTAATGTTAATATAAGGTAATTTACCCCTATAGAAATTGAAGGTATAAAACAAAAGAAACTAAGATAATGAAAAAATAAACTCAATACAAGAACTAGTTAATACTATTCATAGATACTGTTGCATATATTGGGAGGGACGTTATGGAAGAGAGTTATATGCTGGCAGCAGCTATCTTCTTTTATATCTTTATTGTATACGTTGGATATCGGGGACCATGGAAGTATCAGCGTTATACCCAGTTCCCTCTGAAAAGCAGCCGCTATAAGGCGGAGGTCACGGAATTACTGGATGGAAAGCCTTTAACGGCCGGAACTTATTTTGATTTGTCGATGCAGGCTTTTATAGATTATCCTGATATGCTTATAAAAACCAAAGAAAACAAAAAATACAATCATCTCTCTTTTAGTTTCCCTTGGATGTTTACTAGGGAAAGACCCGCTCTCAGCTACAAAATAGCAGAAGATATAAAACAAAGCCGAAGAATAGAAGAATACGGGCGTATCATAAAAATGCTGGGGGCATGTATGCCTCAGTTTCTCCAGGGAGGCTGTCTGCCTTTCTAAGGTTGCTGCTCAATTGTATGGATTATTTATACTTCCTTTTATTTCTTGCAATGCCTATTATTATGGCGGAGCATTCAATAAGAATAGGCACCTGGTCAATAGAGGATATTCATAGTTATTCGTGGTTTGTCTCTTCGTTTCTAATTTATATGATTATCCGTTTTGTAATAGAAGTGATTCAATATAGGATACAGAATAAGTATTCAAAAATGATAGTGGAAAACGGCGGGTTATTCACAACAGATACAACTTTAAGAGAGATTTTTCAGTATTTAAACCAGCAGGTTTATCGTTACACTATTTATTATGGGTTACTGATTCTCTTTACTCTACTTATAATGTTTGCCTATTCCATGATGTGAATGGAGAACATTCAACAGTGGCGGAGTTGTATTTGGATACTTATATTCGTGCATAGAGGTTAAATGATGCAGAGTTATTTCAACAGAAAGGTAAATAATATGAACATAAGAACAAGTAAAGAAACAGAAATAGATGAATTGGTAGAGATATGGCATGAAGGATCTTTGAAAGCGCACGATTTTATTGACAGCGCTTATTGGACATCACAGCGGGAGGCCATGAAGGAGACATACCTGCCGCTGGCGGAAAACTATGTACTATGCAGGAATGATACAGAAATTGTGGGATTCGTTTCCATAGTAGACAACGTCTACCTGGCTGCGCTATTTATCGACTCTAAGCATCAAGGAGAGGGGTATGGACGGGCACTTTTAGACTTTGTCAAAGAACAATATAAGCAGCTCCAATTAAAGGTGTATAAGAAAAATGAAAGAGCGGGAGAATTTTATCAAAGAAATGAATTTATAATAAAAGAAGAGCAGATAGAGGAGAAAACGGGCGAAGCGGAGTTCGTCATGGAGTGGATAAAAGCGTAAAAAAGCTGCAGGTAAGGAAGGCGTTACTATGGAAAATATATTCTATGCTTTGATTAATATCGGGTCTGCCTTCTTGTTTACGGTCTTAGCTATCCCTTTATATAAAGAAAAAGTGAAAATGAACAGCTTGTATGGAGTGAAATTTCCGCAATCCTATAAGTCGGACGAAAAGTGGTATCGTATTAACAAATACGGTGCCAAGCGAATGATCATCTGGTCTGTCCCTATATTCACAGCTGGGATCATCATTCTATTTCTTCCACCGCTGCAGGAATCAACTGCGTTAATTATTAGTATGCTGCCTTTGCTTATACTGATCCCTATGGTCGAAAGTTATCTATATGCGAGGAAAATATAAAAATCCAATTTCAGAAGGGACGTGAGGGAATGAATCATCAAGTGGTACACACAATAGTATTCGCTATGGAAAAGGGCGGAGGCAATCCCTGTCCGGTGGTTTTACAGGCCGATGATTTAACCGCGGAGACAATGCAGCAGATGACGAAAGACTTTGGGCACGAGTCTGCTTTTGTTTTAAAACCGGAGCACTCGGATTGTGATATAAAGCTTCGTTATTTTGTTCCTGCTCATGAAATGGAGATGTGTATTCATGCCACAATAGGAAGCATAACGGTTCTCGTCAACAGAAATATACTGACGACTTCCCCAATAAAAGTAGAGACAGCTCTTGGTCCGGTAAACGTCGAATGGAAAAGAAATGGGTCTGCATTAGATATCAGCGTCGAGCAGTTTCCGCCTCAATTTATAGATGATATTCCTTCAAAAGAGACAGTAGGCAAAGCTTTGAATATTACACCAGAAGAAATAGACGAGTGGCCTGTTCAATCGGTTCTACCTCCCGGTCTAAGTTAGTGGTGCCGCTGAAAAGCACCCACGTGCTTCATCGTCTCGAACCGGATTTTGAATACCTTTGGCAGGTATGTGATGAATTCAATACGACCGGCTTCTATCCTTTTGCAGTGGAAGAGCAGAGCAGCAGGAGCGTCCAGGCCCGGCAGTTTCCGAAAAGAGCCGGTTATCCGGAAGACCCTGCAACAGGAACAGCCGCGTCAGCGCTGAGCGCCTATTTAACGAAACATGAATACTTCTCCCCACTGCAGGAAGGCTGGAATTCTTTTATGGTCATGCAGGGGGCGGCTATGGGAAGGCAAGTTTCATTCAGCCTGAGACGTTCATACATGAAAATAAAATCACCGGAGCCCGTGTAAAAGGGAATGCCGTAGAAGTATAGATGCTCTGCAGCCTGAAAGTAGAAAAAGCTTCCGCCTCTTTGTTAAGGGCGGAAGCTTTTATCGTATATAGTTAATTACAACGTCGTAATAATTGGTCCATCTTTCGTCAGAATAATCGTATGTTCGTACTGAGCGACAAAGCTTTCGTCCGTGAGAAAAGTCCATCCATCGTTGGATTGGAATACTTCTTCTTCAAATGTAGAAATAAAGGGTTCAAAGGCAATAACCATACCATCTTTTAGTATTTCATCGTCCCGCCGGGAATAATAGTTGAGAATATTTTCCGGTGCTTCATGAATGGATCGTCCAACGCCGTGGCCGGTAAGGTTTTTGATGACCGTTAAGTCATTCTTTTTAGCTGTAGTGTGGACCGCTTTTCCAAGTCCGCTTTTTCTCGAGCCGGGCTTTGCTCTCTGAAGACCAGCCTCAAATGCTTCCTTCGCTACGTCACATATTTCCTGTAGAATAAGCTCCCCTTTTCCTACGACAAAGGAAATGCCGGTATCGGCAAAATAACCATTTTTCGAACCGGAGACATCTATATTGATCAGATCGCCCTCCTGAATGGTTCGCTTTTTGGGAATCCCGTGGGCTACCTCTTCATTCATGCTGATACACGTATAGCCGGGAAAGTCGTACTCTCCTTTTGGAGCCGAGACAGCGCCTGCCTTTTTGAAAAGCTCACCCGCCATATTATCGAGTTCTTTCGTCGTGATACCGGGTTTAGCAGCCTGAACTAATGTATCCCGAATGTTACCGCAAATGGCACCAATCTCTTTTAATCCGGTGAAATCCTCTTCTGTCTTTGCAATCATTGTAAATCCTCACTTCTAATCGTATTTTATAGTTATTATGTCATTATATTTTATAAATAATACTATGTATCAATGTACTTAAAATTATATGTAGTTGTATAGTATATCACGCCGGATTGCTTCCTCCTATGCCTTCTTGAAAAACGATGCAGGTGAATTATTTAGTAGGTAGATAATATAAATTATAATTGTTATGTAGTTATTTCGATTTAGTAAGGTTTCACCGTATTTCCTTATTTTCTAAAAAATTCCAATGTTTCATTTTACGATAACGAAGTAAATGTTACGGTTAACATTAATCAATTTAAATTTTACAGATGAAGAAGAGGCGATTGCTTCAGGGGTTTTTTACGACCCAAGCTCTAGAACCTTTATCTTGGATGAGGAACTAGTTACTCAAAATATTGATATTTCTCAAGAAGTGTTAGCTGGCTATCAGGAAAAACTAAATAACATTTCATCAGATGAAGCTGAAGCTGCAATGCAAAGTGTTGGAGCTGATGTTAATCAAAATGACAGCGGAGAGGTTTCCACTCAAGTGGCTCCTGCTATTATTTACGGTGGAGTAGCAGCATTTGGATTATTTTTGGGAGCAGCTGTTATCTTTTCTGCTTTATACTTTAATCACCAACAAAAAATGAATCTTATTGATAGATGTTATGATGAAGGTGGAACACCGCAAGTGGACAGTGCTGATTCCGCCGGCCTGAATGGAACAACGAATAGTTCTGCAGCAAGCTCTGCCAACGGGTATGAATTTGAGTGTGTAGAATAAAGGTAGTAAAAATCCTTATTCTTTAAACGATATAGGAGGTGGTAGCGTGGACATTATTACTTTGTTCTTCATTGCGCTGATCATTTTTGTTGCAGGCTTCACGGGACTGGCCATTTATTCACATATAAAAGAATATCAGTTAAAAAAGCTAAAAATATTAAATGAAAAACAAGCAACGAAAAGAGATGAGCAGCATGATAATTAAATCAAAGCTTCAGCCTTTTTTGGAAAAAGGCTGAAGCTTTTTACGTAGAAATAACATGTCCTATTTCTTTGTTCCACATCTGCGCCTTTGTTATCGCATGCGGGTCATGTCTAATCTCATTTGGCTTATTGGCTTTTCCAATAATATAATCTGCAAATTCGATTCCGACATATTCAAAGATGTATTGAAACTGCTGTATTAAAGGCAGAGCAGCGGTTTTCGGAGGCGGGTTTTCGCCGGTGATGATGACATAGGCTTTTTTTTGACTCATTTTTTCTTTGAAATTATATTGATCTTCCCGCATATACTGGCTCCAGCGGTCAAAAAAGGTTTTCATCTGACCGGACATGCCAAACCAGTACAAAGGCGTGGCAAAAACAATAATATCCTGATTTAAGAATTCTTTAAAAAGCTTTTCGTATTCATCATCGACGTCATCAAAGCCATTGGATTCGTGGCGCTGATCGACAATAGGATCCATATGGACATCCAATAGATAAACGCTTTTATAGTTCACTCCTTTTAAAGCTTCTTCCACTAATACTCCGTATTGCCGTTTCTTCTTGAACTTCCAAGCAGTACCATAATATTCATGTATGAACCCCTATTTTTTTCATTTTCCGTCATTCCTATCTGGAATGTCGTGTAAGTAAAGTTTATACTAAGTGTATTATTCAGTAAAATTGATAGTTTTGATAAAAACATTCACTAAATATGATAGGAGAGTGCACAATGGAACTTCGCCATCTCATAACGTTTACCACAATCGTTGATACCGGTGGTTTCAAAAAAGCTGCCGATGAATTAGGATACGTGCAGTCTTCTATTACTGCCCACATAAAAGAGCTTGAAAAAGAGCTGGGTTATCCGCTTTTTGATCGATTGGGAAAAAGCATTACGATGACGCAGACGGGCGAGCGTTTCTGCCTTATGCTGTCGAAATCATTGATCTGTATTCAAAATCAAAAGAGGTCATTAAAGAGGCTGATATACCAGCAGGAGAATTAACCATTGGGGTTAGTGAGTCGTTAATGATCTATTGGCTGCCTGCTATTATTATGGACTTTATGGAGAGTTACCCAAAGGTGAAGCTGACACTCAAATCACTAGATTATGAGAATGTCCGGCGTTAAAAAAAGGAGAAATCGATGCTGCGGTGCTGGTAGAAGGGAGCGGATGGAAGTCAAAAGGATTGGTCGTGCATAAATTAAAAGAAGAGAGCTGACTCTTGTCCGATCAGCAAAAAAAGAGCAGGAGCAGCTTCCCGAAACGATGTTTGTTACGGAATATCCTGCAGCTGGCGTTCTTATTGATCGCTATTTAGCAGAGAAAGCTGTTCCTGAAAACAATAGAATTACCAAGCGTTGAAGCCATTAAAAAATGTGTACTATTAGGATTAGGAAAATCAATGCTGCCTCATTTTACAATAGAAGAGGAGCTCAACAACGAAGATTTAATAGAAGAGTCGAAAGAAGAAGCAATTGGTATTTATACAGCTGTACACAAAGACAAGTGGGTTTCTGTTAATTTAGAGGCATTTCTAGGTGGTCTTATGAAACAAGAGACCGAATAAAGAGTCGGTATATAAAGAAAGGCGAACCAAAAATTAAGTAGTTTCAATTGGGAAATACTAAATAGTGCCTCCTATCGAAATAGAGGAGGCACTACTATTGGTTTCCAGCCCATGGCTTGATTATAGCTTTTCGTTAATTTGGCATACCTGTTTTCTGGATAAGGCAGTTCTAAATTTCCACGTAGCGTATTTGATTCATATTCTTTCCGGAAAATGCCGCGTTCTTGTAAGATGGCACGACTAAGTCGATAAAATCGTCAATCCCGGAAGGATGTTCTTGTCGCACTAAAAGGATATCCATGGCACCCGCCTCGTACCAGTGCTGGATTTGATCTGCGACTTTTTCTGCTGATCCAAAAAGTCGGTTTGGTATGCCAAAGTGAGGCATAAGGGCCTGCAGCTCTTGAAATTTTTCTTCCGCTTCCGTTCTGCCAACGATTGGATTTTGTGGCATGATTAAGATCTTCCGGGGAACGTCCCTGTAGAGCCGCCTCTTTTTAATTCCCCACTGAATTGTTTGCATATTCCAGGCTGTCCCCGCTGATAAACAGACCTTCCGCATGGACGGAAGCAAGGTCCAGTAATTGTGAGAGGTACCAGCTTGAAAAATTACCGGCCTTCCTGCTTGGAGCGGCTTATATTTAACGGGCCATCCACGGAAAAGTAGTTTCCTCTATAGTTTAACGCGTGCATTTTTTGTGGGTCCAGGAAGACTCCGCTCGTTTTATCCCGTATCAAAGCGTCGTCCTCATAGAGTCCCAAAGCCCTTCGACAATTTCTAAAATTCCTTTTTCATCGGATATAAATCCGATTTGGACAGGTGCCTTCGACTATAGTTGGCTAACCCTCCTGGATTAGAGTGACCGCATTCCATCCGGCCGGCCATTACTAATTTTATCAAGAGACGCCATCTGCCGGGCTACGGTAAATGGATCTGCATAGGAAGTGGCGATGGTTGCCGTAAGGCCAATCGAATGAGTAGCCATGCTTAAGGCGGACAGAACACTTATCCTTCAAACATACTGAGATAATGAGGAATCATCCGGTCCAATATGACTGACATCTGCTAGAAAAAGCATATCAAATTTAGCTTCTTCGGCTCTTTGGCTTTTTGTATATAAAAATCAATATTCTCACTAGCATCAGCCGGCATATCCGCATGACGCCATCCCATATAATTCCAACCTACTCCATCAATGATAGCTCCTAATTTAAGCTGTCTTTTACGTTCCATTTATATTTTCTCCTTTTAAAACGCGGTCATTTCCTTGTATAAATGCTAAGAGGTTTTATAAATACTGGTTCTCCTGTTTGGGCAGCTCTTTCTACAGCATCAAGCAGCTGATGAAGTTTTACGGCTTCTGCAAAACCAGGTGTTTGGGAGGTTCCTTTCATGTATATCTTTCGCAAACGTACGATGGGCCTGGGCGACATTCAGCACAAAGCCTGCGTCATTTTTTAGCGAATCAGGTACCCGGTAATAATGATCCGGATGAGTAATTCTTGAAGTTCTGATCATTAGAGCCTGCCCCCGCAGCTGATGCGAGCCGAACTGAATGGTAGCCGGAGCATCGAGTACGATGGTGCCCTTGTCTCCAAAAATTTCGATAGTAAGCCCGGTTTGGTGTTTGACTCCCCTTGTATATGGACATTTGCTACGGCGTCATTATCTAATTTTCCTGTAATTAATATTTGATCATCTGTCGTTTTTTCTATGACTTTTTGGATATCCACCAATTCTACTTCGGGAAACTGCTGGGCTGTAACAGCGGAAAGCTCCTTAAATTCTCCAAGCATATAGGTGAATGCATCCAGGTTATGGCCGCCCACAATGGTGAATAGACTTCCTCCTGTTTTGCGGTCATATAGGTAGGCACTGGCTTTATCACCCACGCCTCCCATGCCATCAATAGAGATCTTTAAATTAGCGGACAACACTTTTCCGACATAGCCGTCCGCCACCAAATCTTTCATAATTAACGGCTGGAGCCTGCCTGGCCTGTAATCCAATCGCATTGTTAATTGCCGGGATTCCACCCAGTTCTGCATCTCAAGTGCTTCTGTAGTATTAGACCCCATGGCCATTCACAATAAATGGGCTTTTCTCCGATGGCAGAATCGCTTTTACTGCACGATAATGTTCCTGGACATTGACACTGACAACCACCATATCACATCAGGATGCTGCGCCAGATCTTCCGCTTTATCAAACGCATGAGCGGCCTGAAAGGCTTCCGCGCTTTTCTGCACTTTCCATATTGCTCGTGCCAACGGCTGTAAGTTCCATCTCATTCAAGTGCTCTATGGCAGGAATGTGCGTCCCTTTAGCCCATCCGTTATTGACGGATCCACCGATAATACCTGCTCTAATTTTTTTGCTCATATCAAACACTCCTTTTTATCATTCACTTGTAAAACATCGTGATATTTATTGATTCTATGACGGAAATACTCCATTAACATGCTGCACAGGAAGTGTTAAATCAGAAAAAACTATCTACTTTTTGGCAAATCCTTGTTTGTTTAAATAGTCGAGCATGAAGGGCAGTCTGCTTCTTTCTAGATGATTCTCAATATGATCGGACCATCCCTTTACCTGCTTCACTGAGAATGGGGCAGTATTAGGACGATTTTTATAGTAGTCGCGCATCTCTTCGTTATAGGCAGTTAACTTTTCATTATCCATTGGCTCGTACTATTTTCAAACATGACCATTGATTTTGGCAGACGCGGTTTTAGTCCTGGTTTTTCTCCCCGGATGGCCGATGCACAGTCCAACTAAAGGAACCACATGCTTTGGTAAATCCAGCACTTCCGTTAGTTCTTCAATATGAAGTCTAACGCCGCCAATGTAGACGCCGCCCAGTCCCATAGCTTCTGCTGCTGTTAGGGCGCTCTGCGCCATGAGCCAGCATCAAACGTGCCTATTAAAAGGTATTCAATATATTCCAAATCTACATTGGGAGCAATCTCGTGATCCCGGTTAAAGTCTGCACAAAAAATCCAGAATTCTGCGGCTTCTTCAATATAGGGCTGATCCGCAGAAAGATGCATGATTTTTCTGCGCAGCTCTGGATCGGTAATCCGAATAATAGAAACAGCCTGCAAAAGGCTGAATGAAGACGTTTGGTTAGCTGCCTTAAATATTTCATCCCGCTGCTCCTCTGTTAGTGGCTGATTGGTAAAAGAACGAATGGAGGCGTGATTTTGAAGCAAATCAATAGTATTTTTCATGTAAATTCTCTCCTTTAATAATTTTTGACTATTTTAGCCTTCTGTAGTGATAAAAACATTTAGATTAGCAGAATGCTTTCAACAAATCAATGGTTAACGATTGATTAATACCTATTGACCAGCTGTTTGAGTGGCTGGTTGACTTCTATTAAATAGGCGACAATTTTAAAGAGAGTATTAAAATAATTATTCCTATTAAAACGGCTGCCGCTCCTATCCAGGTAATGGATTGAATGTCAATCCGCTAGTCGAAATTCCACCTATGCCAGCGCCGCCAGCCATTCCCAGCTGCAAAATGAACTGGATAGGCTTAGTATAATGACGGAAGATTTAGGGGCGATTTGTACAAGGTTATATGTAATGTTGGACCTGATGTCCAAGCGGCAGTCCCCCAAATTAAAAGTAATAAAATAGTAATTACATGGGAGCCGGCTATAGTAGCAAGCAGGATCAATGTAAGAAAGTTGATTGCCATGCCTATAAACAATGTTGAATTAATTCCTAAACGATCTGACATAAATCCACCTAACCTAGCTCCACCAAAGTTGCTAGACCAAAACCTAAAAGAGTTAGACTCAATGCTGTATTACTCATAGGAGACGGTATTAATAAAGGTGTAACGTACGTATAAAAGACACCATATCCAATAAATAGGAAGAACGTTACAAGCAAAAGAGCAGTAATTTTAGGGTTTTTCAAAACGGCAAGCTGCTTTTTAAGGGGTATCGGGATTTCTCCTTTTGTTACTGGAAGTACTTTTACAACAGCAAAATAGCGATTACACCTAAAAGGGCAATAGCCCAAAATATTATTGTCCAATCGTACGAAGCAGAAACAAATCGACCAATAGGTACTCCTAAGACTAAAGAGGCGCTAAAGCCCATTGCCACGGTAGCTAATGCGCTGGCCTGATGGCCAGGCGGGGCTAATTTTGTAGCGAAGGACGAAGCAGTAACAATAAAGACACCCATCCCTATGCAAGGATAATTCGCGAAATCATTAATAAAATGAATCCGGAAGCAGGACGGTCATTAAACTACCCACGACAGTAAAAACGAGAGCCAGTATTAGTTGTTTTCTTTGGTCTAACTTTGAGGCAGCTAAAATAATTAATGGCGTCCCAATAGCATTAGCAAACGCAAATATAGTTATAAGCTGCCCGGCAGCAGATACGGTAATTCCTACATCAACGGCAACTTTATCCAGAATCCTACAAGAACAAATTCTGATGTACCTACAAGAAGACTTATGAGGCCAGTAAATATACTTTCATTTTCCAAGAGTTTTTCATCGTACGTTAATCCACCTTATCTATTTTATTGTTTATATAGTGAGACCCACAGAACATTTACATGTTAATCTTTTACTTTAATAAAATCTAAATTTCATTTCATCACTTTCGCTGAATTCTGGTATATACCTACTTGGCTAATGTGTGCATCAACGCTTCCGTATTGATAAGAAACACCCATATTCCCGCGTAATGTTGTTCCTTCATATCCTTATGGAACAACCGCGCTCCTGCAAAATAGGCACCACCTGTTCCACAAATCGGCAACTCCATCGTAGGCGATATCCGGCACAACCGAGAATCCGTCACTCGCACCGGCCAAAAACCATTCTTCCAAGAAATCAGCCACCTGCACTGCAGTTCCAGCAACTACCGGATGAATGATGACCCCATGCGCCAAACGTCCCGAATGGACAGTCCTTTTTTCAATAACTGTAAGGCTCTAGGAGAACGGGGATCCTGCGGATTAGCGTATGCGGTCCAGTAATTCGGCAGGTAAAGGTTGATCAATATCCATTGAATTCACCGATAACCTGCACCTACCATGGAACCAAGGTAGCTGACCCGACTTGGAATTCCTGGGTTGAAACTCATAGTTGTCTACGCCGTTCTAACCCTTCTTCTTCAGTTGATCCTATAGAAAACATAAACCGGCATACATTTGATGTCATCGGATTTCTGCCAAAACGAGCAGTACTCTGCCGAAGGGCTTCCCGGTGTTCAACGCGGATTTGATGTCATAAGGGTTTGCGTAGACACCGAAGCGTATTTCCTGCTAACTCCAACCCTTCAGCTCCGCCGCCGGCTTGGAAAATAACCGGCTGTCCCTGTTCGGATGGCGGAATTGGCAGGGGACCGCGAGAGCATAATACTGTCCTTGAAGATTGATCGGCTGAATTTTATCCATATCGGCAAATTGACCGCCTTCTGCATCCAATGTCGTAGCATCTGATTCCCAGCTCCCCCAAAGCGCTTGGACAATTTGGATTGATTCATGAGCTTTGGCATATCGTTCTTTTCGGCCGGCAACCTGCATACCGAAGTTCGCTGCCGCTGCTGGAGTGGACGAGGTCACCGCATTCCAACCTACACGTCCACCACTTATAACATCCAGTGCTTTGAACTGACGAGCAATGTTGTAAGGATAATTGAACGTTGTAGAGTGGGTTGCCACAAGTCCGATATGCTCGGTTTCCCTGGCAACAGCCATAAGGGCCAGCATTGGATCCATTGGAAACATAGGCGTCTGTGGACCCAAGTCAACGGTTAAGGCTGGAGTATCTGCGATGAAAATCATCTGGAATTTCCCTTTTTCTGCTATTTTCGCCCGTTCCACGTAGCTGTCCGTATTTGTATAGGCAGCTGGATCAGTACCCGGCATTCTCCAGGCGCTGAATTCTGCGCCATAGCCGGAAACCATTTGTAATGCTAATTGCATTTGTTTTGTCATGTTTGTATTCTCCTTTGATTTAGACGGATTCTATTTAATAAAATGGACCATATGACGAATATTGTATTACCTTTTCTCTATAGATTAAAATCCCACTAAATTTGTTAGCTTACTAAATATATTTTTAAGGATTAACTCCTATTTATTCTTCTTGATAGGCTTATCAAGTACTGCCTATGAGTAAAATATGCAGACTTAAAGAAATCTATCTATGAAGGATTAGAGATGCTTCGAATGTATTTAGTCTGCTAACTAAAAGGCAGTAAGAACCCTGTAGTGACCGGTTTCGATAGTCTTTTAAAATAAGAATTTGTTTAGTAGGCTAAGTAATAACTTAGAGAAAAGTTAAAACAAATTTTTCTCCATCCGGGTTATTAGATCCAGTAAGATTAAGCGTTCTTCCTCAGAAACTGAATGCAGTAATTTTTCCTGCTGCTGTTTCCATTTGATATCAACCGGCTTTTCTAAGGCCCGTCCTTTATCTGTCAGATAGATCCGCATAACTCTGGCATC
Organism: Sinobaca sp. H24; assembly: GCF_023845525.1. NCBI lineage: Bacteria > Bacillati > Bacillota > Bacilli > Caryophanales > Sporolactobacillaceae > Sinobaca > Sinobaca sp. H24. The sequence goes on along the minus strand of NZ_JALBWT010000005.1, from coordinate 205,630 downwards.
ATGTTCATCCCGTTTTACGTTGAATGAACCCATTCTGCTCCAACGTTTTAACCATATTCGTTACAGTAGGGGGCTCACATTTTAAATGGTCACACAGCTGCATTTGTGTAATGCCATCATCAGCCCATAAACGAAAGAGCAAATTGTCCTGGCCGACATAAAGATTCAGTTCTCGACTTTCACTATAATCTCGACGCATCGGGAGGAAACTTTATCTAAAGACTGGCGAATATCACAATCCACCTTGTTATCCATAGGTGATCCCCCTTACTTAATGTATTAGCATGCTAAATATATCAGGTTGGTATTTAGCTGTCAATATATTAAGAAAAGCAAACAACATTATAAAAAAAGCAGTGAAATAAAAAAACGATGAAACGGATACCATGATAAAAACACGGTATCGATGTCATCGTATGGAAACAAAAGCTTCAGTGTCTTTTTTCTTTATAATGTATTATTCAGCTACCGAACGAAGCAGTTTAATTAACGGTGCTTTTGTTTCAAAACCTATTCCAGGAACGTCCGGCAAACCAACATATCCATTCTCAATAGGAATATTATCGGCAAATCCCCAAATGGTTCAAAAACTCCAGGGTAAGATTCATTTCCTCCCAGCCAGTCCTGCTGCAATATTCAGCGACATTTGATGTCCTCCATGTGGAATGCAGCGGCGGGGGGACCATCCATATTCCTTTAACATATCCAATATTCTCATGTACTCTACAAGGCCATAGCTTAATGCACAGTCAAATTGCAGATAATCCGATCCGGCCTCATTCCCCCATAGCGAATGAGATTTCGAGCATCCTGCAGAGAAAATAGATTCTCTCCAGTGGCCATAGGGTTTTTATAATGCTTAGAAAGTTCCGCCTGAAGTTCATAATCCAACGGATCTCCTACTTCTTCATACCAAAATAAATTATATGGCTCTAACTTTTCTGCATAACGAATCGCTGTTTTCAAATCAAACCGCCCGTTTACGTCTACCGCTAGAGATTGGCCGGAAGGCACTACTTCCAGAACGGCTTCAATTCTTCTAAGATCTTCTTCTAAACCGTTTCCAATTTTCATTTTCACAACGGAATATCCTAAGTCCAGATAGCCTTTCATTTCTTCTTGAAGCATTTTATCGTCTTTCCCTGGCTGATAGTAGCCTCCTGCTGCATATACAAATACTTTATCATCCGGCTTTCCATTTCCATAACGTTCGGCCAGCAGTTGATAAAGAGGTTTCTCTTCTATTTTTGCAACGGCATCCCAAACTGCCATATCAAGAGTTCCCACTGCAACCGATCTTTCTCCATGGCCGCCTGGTTTTTCGCCGGTCATTAAAATATCCCAAATTTTATGAGGGTCAAAATTCAGCTTCTCATCATCTAGAATGTCATTTGTTTCCGCTTCTAATAAACGAGGTATAAATCGTTCATGAAGCATTCCGCTTGGAGCATAGCGGCCATTTGAATTGAATCCGTACCCTACAACTCTTTTGCCGTGTTTAAATACATCAGTAACGATTGCCACGACCGAAACATTCATTTTTGAAAAATCAATATAAGCATTGCTTATACTCGATTTAATAGGTACTGCTTGCTTTTTCTTTTATATCAATTATTTTCATCTTAAAACCTCCTATTTGGTGTTTGTTATCTGTTTAAATATAATTAATAAATTCATTAATGTCAATATAAAGCTTAAATAGTTAAAATAGCTTAGAATGCTAAATAATAAATTTTTTAATTCTTGTACATAAAAAAGACGCTTCTTGTTAAGAAACGTCTTACGTTATTTTTTCGTATTGCTGGCTTTCTTTCGATAATTCCCAGGATTTCCTGTCCTCCACGATGCCGGTGGGAATGCATGAGGTTGAGCGGCTTGCTGTCCTGGGCCCGCATCGCAGCTACTATTGCCCGATGTTCCTTAATGGACGAATAGGGAGCTTCGCTCATTAATGGTAAACAGTCTAGCCCGGTACAATTGATCAGAGTGACTGTCCATTATATCTATCAGCCGTTCATTATGGGAGTATTCAATATTAAATGATGAAATTGATTATCTGCATCCAAATAAGCCTTTAAATTATTTTCATTCAAATACTTTTCCTGGCTCGTGATAAGAGAATCCAGAATTTCAAGATGCTCTTCGTCAACATTGAAAGTGGCCAATTCTGCCGCCACTCCATCCAGAGCTTCAGCTATTTGACAAATCTGTTCAATATTTTCTTTTATGATGGGCTCCACACTAAACCCTTTGCGTGGTATTAATCTAATCCAGCGGTCCATCTCCAGTCGAATTAATGCTTCCGACGGGCGTACGGCTCATTTCCAGCATGTCGATAATTTCCCGTTCCAAAAAAGCTTCATTAGGTTGAAGCTGCAGGTTTAAATTGCTTTCTGAATAATGATATACGCCTGCTGCGGTAAACGATCTTCATCTGCTTCTTCTTTATATAGCAATAAGGTTTTCTTTAAAGCAGTGTTATCGTTACTTAGTCTATTTTTTTCCTTCATAAGATTCACCAAATTTCAATTTATTAACGTCGCCGATAGTAAATAAATTATATCAAACATCCACTATAATAGCGCGGTTTTATAAGTGACAATACATTATGAAGAAATGGTTGAGGTTGGGATCTTTCCTGGCATTGAAGAGTGAGCTTTCAATGCGGCTATTAAAAAATACATTTTTAGTCCTCATGACTTACTATTTTAATAAACTGTAGAACATATTAAAAACTAGTTAACGATTATAGGGAAGAGGGAAAAATGGGTGTTTATGGTTGAAGAAATAGAAGTACATCAATATTAGAGGTGAAATAGATTTTCTATATGAAAATGCAAGGTCTGCTAGTACAGAAAAAGAGCTGACCCTTTTGGATCAGCTCCTAATGTTAAAAAGAAAGTAGATAAAATGCAACATTCTGACAAATTATAATAAAAGCTTTTGATTAGTAAAAAGACATGGAACCTTTTAACGGTTTAAAGGTTAAGCACCAGTACTTTATCCCGGAGCATCGAATCAATACTTCTGCCGATTCCCTGGACACCCTGTCCGGAATTTTAACGCCGAGGAAAGGGAAGTGATCGGGTCCGCGCGAGGTTTTGCCGTTTACCTGGACCGTGCCGACATTCAGCTTGTCTGAAATAGAGAAGGCGTTCTCCAGATTTTTGGTGAACACGCTGGCCTGCAGGCCGTATTGGTTTCGTTTTTCAAGCGCAATCGCTTCCGCTTCATTCTCTACCCGCATAAAGGGAAGCACCGGGCCGAACTGTTCTTCCCAGGCGACATCCATCTCTTCGGTTACGTGGTCCAGAAGAGTTGGTCCGAGAAGGTTCTTTTCTTTTACCCCTTCGTGGACGACTGCCGCTCCTTTATCCCGGGCGTCCTGAATCAGGCTGGATACAAAGTCCGCTGACTTCTGATCGATCATCGGCGTCACGTCGGCGTCTTCGCTGGATCTGCCTACTTTCAGACCGGAGACGATATCTGCTACTTTTTCGATAAGCGCATCGGCTACGCTGTCTATTACCATCACGCGCTTGATGGCCGTGCAGCGCTGGCCGGAATAACTGAGCGCCCCGCTGACGATTTCTTTGGCTGCTTTATCCAAATCGGCATCTTCGAGTACAATAGCAGGATCTTTTCCGCCAAGCTCAAGCACGACGGGAATCATCGATGCTTTTTCGCAATATGTTTTCCCGTGGCGGTTCCCCCGGTAAAGGTAATCATATCTATCAAAGGGTGGGTAACAATGAAATCACCAATCACGGAACCTCGTCCTGTAACAACGTTTAATACACCCTCCGGCAGGCCTGCTTTGACTAGAGCTTCCACCATTAACAATCCGCTGATCGCTCCCTGGGTAGCCGGCTTAAACACCACGGTATTCCCAGTAATTAATGCCGGTGCTATTTTGGAAGCTGCCAGGTTCACCGGGTAGTAAAAGGCGAAATAGCCAGCACGACGCCGTGAGGCACTTTCTGTACCATTGCTTTTGTCTGCTTCGTAGCTCCGGGAAACGCATCTCCCTGAATAAAGCTGCCGTGTGTCCGCAGCCCTTCTTCGGCAGTATGACGGATCAGCTGTGCGGTGCGCTTGACTTCACTTTTTCCTGCTGATAAGGTCTTGCCTACTTCTTTGTGAATCATTTCCCCGATTTCATCAGTCATCTTTTCAATTCCTCTGCCCAGCGGTGAAGGAGCTCTGAGCGCTCATGGCCTTCTTTGGCTTCCCAGATTTCCTGCATGTCGGCCGTTTGTTGAATCGCCGTGCCGACTTCCTCCTGGCTTAAAGAAGGGACTTCCCCTACGATTTCATTATCATCCGGAGAGTAAATCGGTACAGTTTCTCCACTGCTGCTTCCCATCCACTTGTTGTTAAGTAAGGTGTAAAACATGTTCTCAGCTTGACGTACTGTCATATTCTGTTCACACTCCGTAAATTTTTTTAACCTATTAAAGGTTAATGTTATCTAGTAAATCATGTGAAAGCTCTTTCATACAACTTTTTTTTAATTAGGGGCGCTGACATTCTACTGCAAATGTATAGTGGGGTGCTGTTTAATACATGATGGGAGTTCTCTTATGGAATTTTGAAAAGAGTTATAAAAGAGCTTCGACGTCAATAATGCCGGACAAAGTTATCGTTAAAAAAATCGATTTTTCTTTTCAGCACAATTGTGCGAAGTTGACACAAATTGTTTAAAAGGGTGGAGATTGTATTGACGTTGTTTATGAAAGCGTTTTATACTTAGTCCCATAAAGCACTAATGATATTTATAAGCACATATGTGCAAGTGAGAGAGGGTGGCCAAATAATGGATTGGCATGAAGAACGAATGCTGGTTATCGCCGCAAAGATGTATTACGAGGATTCGCTGACGCAAAGTGAAATTGCCGATCGGCTGGGAATTTACCGGACGACGATCACGCGCATGCTTCAAAAAGCCAGAGACGAAGGCATCGTGCGGATTGAAATCAAGGGAAGTGAACGAGTCCGGGTAGATATTGAACAAAAAATAAATAAACGGTTTGGTTTAAAAGACTCTGTGTTGTTGTTCCTATTGAAGAAGACGCTGGTCGAACCGCCAAATTGGAAACGCTCGGAAAAGCAGCTAATTCTCTATTGGATTCCATTATTGCGGACGGAGATACAGTCGGTCTAGCCTGGGGAGAAACCTTGGGCACGATGGCAGACGTTATTGAGAACGTTCGCAAAAAGGAGGCAGTGTTTTGTGCCCTGGTCGGCGGTCCTGGAAAAAATGAGAGTCGAGCATCACGTGAACACCATTGTTTTATAATTTTGCCAAAGCATACAAAGCAAATCGCAATATATTTGATTCGGCGGCTATTGTTCAGTCCAAGAAGATTCGGGATGACATTTTGTATTCCGGTTATATGCAGGACGTAACGAATCTTTGGAAACGGCTCTCTATTGCTGTGATCGGGATCGGTGCCCCCATCCGTTCTTCTAACCTGGTGTGGGCCGGATTTCTGGACAACGGCGAAGACAAACTCCTGGAAGAAGAAAAGGTTATAGGAGATGTCTGTTCTCGCTTTTACACGATCGACGGCAAAGAAACCACCTCGGAATTAAAAGACCGCGCTGTAGCCATTGAACTGGATGCCTTAAAAGAAACGAAAGCGACCATCGCCGGTGGCGGAATCAGAAGAAAAAATCCACTCGATTCTCGGGGCCCTGCGCGGTGGATATATCAGCCACTTTGTCACGGATGAAAAAACAGCGATTGCGCTGCTGGAGGTGGAAGAATGATTGTTCTGCTTCTTATTATCGGACTGGGTGGAGGGTTTTTACTTCAAACAGTACTAGGATTTTGGCAGATTAAAAACTTTAATACCCACTACTATGCGATGCGTCAGGAAGGAAAAGTAGCCATCGGCCGGTCGAGGGGACTGCTGCGGACGGGCGTGGTACTCCTGCTGCAGGTAGATGATAAAGCCACCATTCAACGGGCCAAAAAAATGCAGGGAGTAACCATATTTGCCCGGTTTAAATCGGTCCCTGCTCTGGAAGACGAGCATTTATTTAAAATGGATGCTCAAAAAGAAAAAAAGCTGGACCGCTTTTCCAAAAAAGCGCTACAGGATGCGAGACATGTCTACCGTGTGATACAAGCGGGCGGCGATACCTAAACAAAAATCGCTGTTGGAAAAAGTCAGCTCCATTTTTATAAAAAAACGTGAGGTGAAACAATAATGGATTTTTTAGTAACAGCTGCTGAAGGTTTTATTGGATTGTTTGAAGAAGGCGGCGAGGTTTTCGTTGGCCTGGTCACGGATATTATTCCACTGTTGATTATGTTATTGGTTGCTATGAACGCTGTGATTCAATTTGTAGGCCAGGATAAAATCGAACGTTTGGCGATGAGGTCATCGAAGAATATCTTCACCCGTTACATGGTTCTCCCGGTCATTGGTACTTTTTTCTTTCTCAATCCAATGACCTTGTCATTAGGACGGTTTTTACCAGAAAGGTTTAAGCCGGGCTATTATGCCTCTGCGAGTTACCACTGTCATTCCATGAACGGCTTATTCCCACACGTAAACCCCGCAGAACTTTTCGTTTTTCTTGGAGTCGCCGCAGGAATTACGCAGCTCGGCTTTTCGACGGGAGAACTGGCATTACGTTATTTCCTCGTTGGCGTGTTGATGAACATGTTCCGCGGTCTTATTACAGACTGGATGGTGCTCTATGTAGAAAGACAGCAGAATGTAAAACTAAGTGGTACCGTGTCTGAAAAAGTAGCAGCAGGAGGTCGCGCAAATGGCTAATTATCAATCTATTAAAATTGAAAAAGGACCGGGTGGTTTTGGAGGTCCTTTAGTGATTACTCCAACCCCGGACAAAAACAAAATTGTAAATATTACCGGCGGGCCAATCTCTGAAGTAGGCGCCCGAATTGCAGAATTAACCGTGGGGAAATTGTGAATGGATTTAAAACATCAGTGCCGGAAGAAGAAATAGCCTGCGTGGTAATCGACTGCGGCGGGACGCTCCGAGCCGGTCTGTATCCGAAAAAACGGATCCCTACCGTAAACGTGATGCCGACCGGACAAAGCGGGCCGATGGCTAAATTTATTGTAGAAGATATTTATGTATCCGGCGTCAAACCAAATCAGGTCCAGTTAACAGATAAATCGGGAACAAGTGTCGAGTCCTCAGAAGACCAGCCGGATTCTTCAGATATTGGAAAAGCCACCACATCGACGGCCAAATACGATACGAATAAAAAAATCACGGATACGAACGACAATATTATGTCCCGGATTGGAAAGCTGATGGGGGGAATCGTCAACGTCTTTTATCAGGCCGGACGGGACGCGATTGATACCGTTTTAAAAACCATTCTTCCTTTTATGGCGTTTGTATCCTTACTCATCGGTCTTATTCTTGCTTCTGGTATCGGCGATGTCATCGCAAACGTGTTAACACCGCTTGGCGGCACGATATGGGGGCTGCTGTTGCTTTCGGCTATCGTATCCTTTCCGCTATTATCCCCATTTTTGGGACCGGGCGCCGTTATTGCCCAGGTTATTGGGACACTCATTGGTGTAGAAATAGGCAGAGGGAATATTCCTCCTCAATTCGCTCTACCGGCACTATTCGCTATTAACTCACAGGCGGCCGCTGATTTTGTACCTGTTGGTTTGGGACTTGCAGAAGCAGAACCACAGACGGTGGAAGTAGGCGTGCCGGCTGTACTGTATGGTCGATTTTTAACAGGAGCCCCAACGGTGTTTGTGGCGTGGCTCGCAAGCTATGGAATGTATGAATCATAACTAAAGGAGAGAGAAGAATGAACATTTACAGTACAACCGTTACAAACTTAGGACCAGGCGCAGGAGACTTTTTAGAAGAAAAAATGATCATTTTATTTAAAGGGGATGCCCCCGCTGAACTTGCAGAATTCTGTATTCTCCACGAAGAGAATGAGCTTACGGGAACAGTACAGTCAGGTGATACGCTTCATCTCGGAGAACATTCTTTCACGATTACGGCAGTAGGCAGCGCAGTCGATAAAAACCTGGAGGCTTTGGGCCATATTACGATTAAAGCGGACGGATCGGCCGAACCCGATCTTCCCGGCACATTAAATATTGAAGAAGCAGAACTTCCGACCATTCACGCAGGCGACAAAATTCAAATTATCCGATAAAAAAAGAGGAGTGGATGAATCATGAAAGTAGCAGTAATAGCAGGCGGAGCCCAGAATTTAGGAGAGCATATCAGCCTTCGTCTTAGTGAAGAAGGGTATCAGGTAGTCGTGGCCGACCTCCAGGAAGAAAAAAGCACAGGAAGCGGCCTCGGCTATCGAAAATAAAACGGGCAATAAAGCAATAGCAGTTGCGGTAAACGTAATGGAAGAGAGCGAAGTTAAAGCCCTTTTTGAAAAAACAAAAGAAGAATTCGGTAGCGTGGATCTTCTTGTCTACAACGCCGGTGTAGCCAGAAGTACGAAAATCGATAATTTTTCCTTAGCGGATTGGCAATTGAGCATGGATGTGAACCTTACCGGCTATTTTCTCTGCGCCCGGGAAGCCAGTAAAATCATGATCGAGCAGGGGTCAGGAAACATTATTCAAATCAATTCCAAATCCGGTAAAGTGGGAAGCAAGCATAATTCCGGGTATTCGGCTTCGAAGTTCGGCGGTATGGATTAACCCAGAGCCTGGCTTTAGATCTGGCCGAACATAATGTACGTGTGAATTCTATTATGCCGGGAAATTTGCTTTCCTCACCAATGTTTCAGAGCCTTATTCCTTCCTATGCAAAGAAATTGGGTATCCCGGAAACAGAAGTAGAAGAAACGTATAAAAATAAAGTGCCTTTGAAACGAGGCTGCACGTATGATGATGTAGCGAATGCCCTGATTTTTTATGCTTCGGAGAAAGCGTCTTATATGACCGGTCAGTCTATTAACGTAACCGGCGGGCAGGTAATGCATTAAACAATAGTGAGCCGGCGTTTGACTCATGCAATATAAGGAGGTTCTATATGGATTACTATGTAGACACTGCTGATCTGTCTGCCATTCGAAAGACCTTAGAGGTTTTCCCCATGGATGGGGTGACGACCAATCCATCAATATTAGCTAAAGAGAAATCGGCTCCTTTGGATCAGTTAAAGGAAATACAAAAAATTATTGGGCCAAAAAACAATTATTCGCTCAAGTGGTCGCTGGAAACGCAGAGGAAATGATACAACAGACCTCTCAACTATTGGACAAAGTAAGCGATCAAATGGTAATCAAGATACCGGTCTCCCACGAAGGCCTAAAAGCGATCCAACACTTTCATCAGCAAGGCATAAAAACATTAGCGACAGCTGTATTTACCAGTCAGCAGGGCTTTGGGCAGCAAAAGCAGGAGCATCCTATCTGGCTCCTTACGTAAATAGAATAGAAAACATGTCTTCGGATGGAACAGCGGTAACCCGTGAGCTTCTTCAGATTATAGAACACTACCGGTTTACAAAAGTATTGGCAGCAAGTTTTAAAATGTGAAACAGATTCAGCAGTTAAGTGCAGTCGGATGTCACGCGGTGACGTTATCCCTGGTTTAGTAGAGGCCTCTTTTCATCATGAAGGCACGATAAAAAGTATCGAAGGATTCGAAAAAGACTGGAAGCATGCTTATGAAATGTTGGATTTTAAAAAATAGTAAAAAGCAGCCCGAAGATGTTTGGGGCTGCTTTTTGTATTTCTTGGTGAATGTAAAGTGAATTCACGTCTGAAACTTTAGTTATACGTTCTCACGAGGCATGATTCTCACAGTAGCAGCACGTGCCCGCTCGCTGATCATCGAAGAGAGGTAGGAACTGCTTCTGTATTTATCTCGATAAGCTTCATCGATAAGGGCGTTGAGATCTTCCTCCACAACAGGCTCGAAACGAACTTCTTTCGTCATCCCGGCTATCGATATTCGACCTGCTTTTTGATCCACAGCTGCCTGAAACCAGCGGAGTTTCGTCCATTGTAGGCACGAGCGTAGAGGTTATTCTCGACTACTACAGACCAAATCCAGGTGGGTGTTCCGTACGTCGCTCCATCTTCACGAAACGGGGAAATATACAAATCATCCGCTTTTTTCATGTGGGTTACTTCTTGTTGAGTCCATGTTTTCATAGAAAATCCTCCTCTACATTTTTAAAGGGATCCAAAGAAGGTCATATAGTACTGATATCAATCACAAACCGATATTTTACTTTGGAAGCCATTACCCGTTCGTAGGCGTCATCAATTTGATCGGCAGAAATTACTTCGATGTTGGGTGCTATGTCATGCTTGGCACAAAAATCGAGCATTTCCTGTGTTTCACGAATGCCGCCTATCATAGAACCTGCAAACGAACGACGGTGAGGAATGAGAGAGAATACATGTACTGGTAATGGCTGCGAAGGAGCGCCAACGTTGACCAAGGTGCCATCCAGTGTTAATAAAGAAAGATAAGCATTGATGTCAATATCGGCACTTACAGTATTAATCATTAAATCGAAGGTGCCACTGAGTTTCTCGAATGTCTGGGCATCACTGGTGGCAAAATAATTCACTGCGCCAAACTGCAGCCCGTCTTCTTGTTTATTCAATGTCTGGGATAAGACAGTTACCTCTGCACCCATCGCATTGGCAATTTTCACAGCCATATGTCCAAGGCCGCCCATTCCAACTACAGCCACTTTCTTTCCAGGACCAGCATTCCAGTGATTCAATGGAGAATAAGTGGTAATGCCAGCGCAGAGAAGCGGTGCTGCTACGTCAAGCCCAATATTATCTGGTATACGCAATACAAAATCTTCCGTAACCACAATGTGTGTAGAATAACCTCCTTGGGTTGGTTCCCCGTATTTGTCTACTCCAGCATAGGTAGGAACATTTCCTTCTAAACAGTACTGTTCTTCTCCTTGTTGACAGTTTTTACATACCCCGCAGGAATCCACCATGCATCCAACGCCAACCCGGTCTCCTGCTTTGTAGCTTGTGACCTCTGGGCCGACGTTAGTAACAATTCCAGCTATTTCATGGCCGGGAACCAAGGGATAGTTGACTTCTCCCCAATCGCCATGGGCGGTGTGAATATCTGAATGACAGATCCCCGCATATTTAATTTCAATTAATACATCATGCGTATCCAGGTCCCGTCGTTGAATTTCAGTAGTGTGGAATGCTTTATTCGGTCCGTCGACTGCTCTTGCTTTGGCGATTACCATAAAAAATCCTCCTATTAATTATCAATATACGAGAGAAATGCTACTATACTTTCTCTCGTATGTTTTATGTTATCGTTTATAGTTAACTCTAGGTCAAGTGTTTTATGTGATGAAAAAATAAGAAACTTTAGAAAAACAAAAGTTATTCCAATACTTTTGCTATTCAGTAATTTAATCGAGTAATAGTTTCATCCAGGCTCTTTGACGCGTAATAAACGTCGTGATAGGATACAATTGTGTAGTTAGAGTTAACTAGAGGATTGGTTAGCATAGAAAGGAAGATAACAAATGAAGACATATTCGATAAGCGAAGTGGCGAAAGAACTGAATCTTACGGTCTATACGTTGCGTTATTATGATAAAGAAGGGCTCATGCCTTTTATAGAAAGAAAAGCCAGTGGGGTGCGGATGTTCAATGACGCGGATATCGGAGCATTAAAAATTATTGAATGCCTAAAATCGACAGGTATGCCCATCAAAGAAATTAAACATTTTATTGATTGGTGTGCGGAAGGAGATTCCACCCTTCAAAAAAGGTACGATATGTTTATGGAACGGAAAGCTGCGGCAGAAGCGCAGATTGAAGAATTAACAAAAACAATGGCTCTCATTGAACATAAATGTACGTACTATAAGACGGCACTGGAAGCAGGAACGGAAGATATCCATAAGAATAAAATAGAAATTACTCATTAATTGTACCCCTCTGCACTCATCATGAATGAGTACAGAGGGGCTTTTTTAATATTAATTGTTCGAAGGTGCCCGCTATATAATATTATTAACTGTTTATATGCAGCCACTTTGATGGAATTTCTCCATCCACTTCTATCTGTTCACCTTCTTATAGAGCTAGTTTTCTCAAAAATATATTTTTCATTGTTTATAAGCTTATTTTTAACTTGAACAGTTATGGAGAGTTAAAAAATAATCTCTTGAACTAGAGTTAACTCTAGGTATTAAACTTGTTTTATGAAGATATAAGGAAAGATAGAAACGATCGTCGAATTACAATAAAGTCGAAAACACCTGCAAAATGTAAATCAGTTATCAGCAAAAAATGAATAGATAATAATCAACAAAATAAGGAAATGAAAAGGAGAATCATAATGAATACGAATGATCTTTTGGCCCACTTGAATCAAGGGAAATCAGTCGAAGGTGGTACGGAGCTGCACCAGTTGATGCACGAGGGCTCGCAGGAAGCATTGAAGCTCACCGTTGAGCTAAATGGACAGTATCATACGCCGGAAGAAGTGCAAGTACTATTTTTCCGTTTAATTGATCAACCGATAGATACTACATTTGCTCTTTTCCCCCCTTTTTATACGGATTGGGGAAGAAATACCAAGGTAGGCAAGAATATTTTCATCAACTCGGGCTGTCGTTTTCAAGACCAAGGAGGCATTACCATTGGAGATAGGGCTTTTATTGGACATAATGTGGTTTTGGCTACTCTTAATCACGATATAGATCCTGCCAAGCGCAGCACGATGCATCCTTCCCCCATTACAATTGGAAAAGATGTCTGGATAGGAGCGAATGCCACTGTTCTTCCTGGTGTCACTATTGGAGATGGGGCTATTGTAGCTGCGGGAGCGGTAGTGACAAAGGATGTACCTTCCAAGGTAGTTGCAGGAGGGGTGCCCGCGAAGATAGTAAAGAAAATTGAAAATAAAAATGTATAGTCCTATAAGTTTCCTGACATCATTGTGCAGCTCTTTATAATAAAAGCATATAGAAAGGATTGTATAAAATGAAAAAATCTTTTTCAATCCTTTGTTTATTTATTTTTAGTCTGACCGCCTGTTCCATGAGTGACACGAATGAAAGTAATGAAATGAATCAAGAAGAATTACAACCAAGTGACTCCATTCAAGAAACGAGGGATAGTGATATGGTGAATCCATCAACTTTAATAGCTATAACTATAGATGAACAGGAATTTTCTGCAAGACTTTATGATAACGAAACGACTCAGGCCTTTATTGAAATACTACCATTAGATATAAACATGAGCGATGTTAATAGTAATGAGAAATTTTATCGTTTTCAAGATACACTTCCCACAAACTCTGAGAGACCTGGTGAGATTCATGCAGGAGATATTATGCTGTATGGAGATAATGGTCTGGTATTGTTTTATGAAAGCTTATCAAGTGATTACAGCTATACTCGTATTGGATATGTGGAGGAGGCAGAACGCTTTGCCCAAGCCGTAGGAGACGGTGATATACGTGTTTCTTTTGATTTGAATGAAGTTAGATAGTGAAAAATAAAGGTTTCATACTATATTTTTCATTTTGCGCAAGATGAAAGAATTCTTTTTTGTGCTTATTGTTGATCACGTTATCCAAATTAATTTTACTGGGTTTTCCTTTCTGTCTTGATCAATTTCCTATCAAAATAAAATAAGTTGAGCTATGATTAGGATTATAAAACCTTCAAGTAACTCGAAGTCTAATTGATTATAATTAAGGTGGGAAATTATGATTACTAAAAAGAAGTTGCGAAACTGCTTAATATGACTGAACATACAGTCCGTTTTTATACCGATAAAGGGCTGGTGCCAAGTATCAAACGAGATAAAAACAATAATAGGGTATTTGATGCTGAATCTATTAACTGGCTTACGGGGGTGAAGTACTTAAAAGAAAGCGGGATGTCGATAGAAGCCATTAAACAGTATATAAATTTATGCCTGGAAGGTGAATCGACAACACCTCAACGTTATGAGATATTGCTAGAGCAGCAAAAAAAAGCACATGTCCAATTAGAGGAAGCTGAGCAGCGTGTTCAATTTATGAATAAAAAAGTTGATCATTATAATAAAATTTTAAACAATATGATTCCTGACGATATGAATCCGGACGACTGGCAAAAAGAAAAACAACGCGTTGAATCTTTATAATCATAGTTTTACACGTACCTATCCAGGTGCGTTTTTTATTTTTCTTTTTACAGCGAAAAGACTTAATTTTATTTTCTATTTGACTTCGTGTTACACGAATGATTTAGCATAATCTTATAAACAATAAAAGGAGGAGATATTATTCATAATCGTATGTTAGGAAATCTAAACGTTTCATCAATAGGGTTAGGGTGCATGGGATTTAGCCATGGATATGGTGATGGACCAGAAAAAAAAGAATCGATCCATCTTATTCGCCAGGCGTATGAATCAGGGTGCACATTTTTTGATACAGCTGAAGTTTACGGTAATGGCTCGAACGAAAAGTTAGTTGGAGAGGCGTTAGAGCCTATTCGAGATAAGGTTGTACTTGCTACAAAGTTTAAAATTGATGACAACACTTCTACTAGTTCCGAAAAATCAGTTTCGCAGTTCATACACGCTCACGTAGATGCTTCTTTAAAAAAATTAGGTACAGAATATATTGATTTATACTACCAGCACAGAGTAAATAAAAACATACCTCCAGAAGTAATAGCATCTGTTATGGGAGAATTGATTGAAGAAGGTAAGATACGCGGATGGGGACAGTCGCAGGCGACGGAAGAAGAAATTCGTCGTGCTCATTCGATTACTCCTTTGACAGCTGTACAGAGTGAATATTCCATTATGGAACGTAAGTTTGAAAAGGATGTTATTCCAGCCTGCGAAGAATTAGGGATTGGTTTTGTCCCTTTTTCTCCTTTAGCAAGTGGGTTTTTGTCAGGAACAATCCAAAAAGAAACAGAATTTAAAGGAGACGATGTTAGAAGAGTTATAACTCGGTTTGATAAAAATAATATCGAAGCAAACCAGCCACTATTAGATTTAATTACTAGTTTTGCACACTCTAAGGGAGCAACTCCGGCTCAGATCTCATTAGCGTGGATGATGCATAAAAAAGATTTTATTGTACCGATCCCAGGCTCAAGAACACTAGAGCGAATTCGGGAAAATCTTGGAGCAGCAGAGGTAGAGATGATCAATAATGAATTTCAGCAAATGGAGAAAGAACTTCAAAATGTTCAAATTTATGGTGATCGTACAGATGAAGATATCGCAAAGTTAAAAGAGATCAATTAAGTCATCTTTACGTTTATACAACGTAAAGGCAAAAGATTGGTACTAAAATAAAAAATAACGAAGGAGTATTCAGCATGGAAAAAGTAGCTTTAAACAACGGAGTTGAAATGCCTATAATTGGTTTTGGGGTTTTTCAAATTGAAGATGAGGCGCAATGTGAACAGGCAGTGGTTGATGCTATTGAGGCAGGGTATCGTTTAATTGATACAGCGTCCGCTTATTTGAATGAAGCAGCAGTTGGCAGAGCAATTAAACGAAGTGGAGTACCTAGAGAAGAATTATTTATCACGACAAAACTAATCATTCAAGAGCAGGGATACGAAGAAGCAAAAAAGGCATTCGAGGGCTCCCTAAAACGTCTACAATTAGATTATTTGGATTTATACCTTATTCATCAGCCTCTGGGAGATTACTACGGTTCGTGGAGAGCACTGGAAGAATTATATAAGGAAGAAAAAATCAAAGCCATTGGCGTCAGTAATTTTTATTCTGACCGGCTGATTGATCTGATTCAACATAATGAAATAGTTCCAGCTGTTAACCAAGTTGAAACACATCCGTTCACTCAGCAAATTAAAAGTCAAGAAATCATGAAAGAATTCAAGGTGCAAGTTGAATCATGGGGCCCGTTAGCTGAAGTAAAGAATAATATATTTGAAAATGAACTTTTACTTGATTTAGCTAATAAATATAAAAAAAGTGTAGCTCAAATAATCCTGCGGTGGCTAATTCAAAGGAAAGTAGTCGTAATTCCAAAATCTGTTCATAAAGAAAGAATCGAAGAAAATATAAATGTTTTCGACTTTGAATTAGATGAATCAGATATGAAACAGATTAGCACATTAGATACAGAAGAAAATCTGATTGTTAACCACCGTGATCCAGAGTTAGTCAAAACATTTGGCGAAATAAAATATGATATTTAAATATGTATTTAAACCGAATTTCCTAGGTTGGAAATTCGGTTTTTCTTTTCTAGAAGATATTAATTCTAATAGAACAAAAAAGAAATTGGGATAAAGTATTCAAGAAAATAGATGCAAAGAGGTAATACTTTGAACAGCTGGAAGAGTTAACAGCAAAATAATCGTAGAAAAGCTTCGCAAACAGAAAACATTTGGACTACTTATTCTGAATGACTTTTTAGTTTTGTGAAAAAAGAATGCTTGACTTAAAGTGAACTCTAAGGAATATACTACGTTATATCTTCTTCAATATGAAAGGTAAAGGTGAATAAATATGAGCTCATCCAATTACGGAGGTGAAGGTGCTGTTTTTCCAAAGGGAAAAAAAGTCACCAACGAATACTTCAATGGAGCTGTATGGCTTCATATGCTGGTGGACAATGATAATACATGGAACTCTCCGATGGGGAACGTCACGTTTGAACCACGGGCACGAAACAATTGGCATATCCATCCCGGCGGGCAGATTTTGCTGGTTACCGAAGGCAAAGGTTTTTATAAAGAAGAGGGAAAACCAGTGCGAATGCTAGAAGAAGGAGACGTTGTCAAAATTGCTCCTAAGGTAAAGCACTGGCACGGCGCGACCTCAGACAGCTGGTTTACGCATATAGCTATCAGCACTAATGTACAACAGGGAGATACAGAATGGCTGTCTCCGGTGACAGACAAAGAATACAATAATATTCAGCTAGACTTTTAAAGTGATCGAAAAAAGTTAAATATAAAAGTGTTCTAAAAAATACACGTTTAGGAACGGTGACAATAGAGTAAAAAAGAACCGTTATGAACGTCCGTAAATATTTTAAATAACGTTGCGGACGTTCTCGGTTTCTTATGCATTTTTACGGATACATAAATAGTGATCTTTTTTAATGCACTATTCGAGGGCTGGCGTGAAATTACTCCATAAGATAATTAATTTTCCATTATTTAGTTGACTTGTTCTTTTGAAGAGATCTATAGTGAGGTAAACGAATGGTGGTTTGGATGAAGCGAAAATATGGTGCTTTTCCGAAAAGAGAAGACATACTGACAATGATTTCGGAGCCTAAAACAACAAAAGGTATTATTAATAACCTTTTAGGTGGTCTCGCTGTTTTTCTTTTTGGAGTTGGTTTTCTTATATTAAGCGGGCTTCTTGTGTACAACTGGTTCAGTGGCTATATCCTTACTTTTAATTCCGCGACCCCGTCCGGCCGGAATGGGATCTGGTTAGCAAACCTGGTGGGAAACGATATTCTCTACATCATTTTGTTTTTAGTTGCTGTGCTTGGCGGGGGCTGCGCTATTCTGGCAGGCGTGGCGATGCTTTCCTACCCATTTTCCAAGCTGCCGGCAGCGGCTGTGTATCCAAACCGTATTGTTTATAAGCTGAGCCGAAAACGCGGCGAAACCGTTGATTGGAAAGAAATAAAGACTATCATTATCGAAAATTATATACATGTAACTGGAGCCAATAAAGTACAAAACAGCATTCACCTTTATCTTACTCGAACGGACGCAGGTCCAGTCTGTATTAAAATTCGGGATAACGAAGGAATCACCCGGCTGCTCCAAAAAGCCTGCAGCCGTGATATACCGATCTACTTTTTCACGATGGATGCAAAGAGAAATCGTTCTGCTTTTCCAATAGACTATGATGATTATCGTTATATATTTGCAAAACAGGCAAAACCTATTCCCTTCATGGAAACCTCTCATATGAAAGATTTTATAAACAGCGAAGGTCTTTTATTTAACGACCTTCCTTACTTTCACATACAACACTATGACCAGTTTAGAACAGAAGAAGAAGGGGTCCCTGTTCTGCTGGGCTCATGATAATAAGGGAATATCTTAAAATAAAAAATGGCCATGATGGGGTAGTGCACCCCAAAAGTTATAGTGAAATCAAATGTTTGGATGTTTTCTTTGGCTGAATAGGTATCGAAATCTGTGGCAGGAAGGATTAAATAGAAAACCGAAAAAGAAGAAATATGACGGCTCCTTTAAATGGGATGTTTTTATGCTGGTGAAAACGAAAAGGAGCTTCGCTTCGGGAGACAGCGGCCAGAACACTTTATAATTAGCTGCGGTGTCATTCAACTCTCCGGTCGTATTGAATCCTAAGCAGCAGTGACATACCGAACCTGTGGATCTTCATGTTCGTAGGGTTTGGATAGCCGCATATCCATTCAGCTGATTATTTGGAACTTGAGGTATTGTCTTGAGTAGTGGATTCATGATGAAAAATAGAGTACTAACAAATATATCCCCTTACCGATATTGTATCGGTAAGGGGATATATTGATTTTATCGTTTCGTTTATTCACTGCTTACAAGATCAGCAATAAGGATATAGCGATCGGGGGCACTACCTATAAAATTGAACGGGTAACAGGTAGTGACGGTGAGAACAGGGGAAGCGGACGGGGTGATAATGGTTTTGTCATCTCTTGGAACAATTTTGATTTCTCTGATTTCGTACGTAAATGTACCGGCGGATGTCTCAACAATGAGTTCATCGTTAATTTCCAACTGGTCCAGTTCTTTAAAGACAGTGTCCCGGTGTCCGGATAGAACAGAATTGTCATTTTCGCCCGGCAGTACGCTGCCTGCAAAATGTCCAATTCCTTTACTTAATTCGTCCTCATCTGTTCCATGAATGATAGGCAGTGTTTGATCGATAGCCGGCATAGTCAAGTTGCCTATATTTTCACCGACTTTCGGTCTTACTGGATAAAGGGTTTCATCTGAAATGGAGTTTTGTTTCGGTGTTTCTGTTTTCGTTTCCGTTTGAGCTTGCGCTACTTTTACAGCTTCTTTTTCCTTTTGTACATTAGGTGGAGCTGTTGTGTCTGGTGGTATTTGTGCATCTGTTTGATTTTCTTCATTCTTGGCGGTGTCTTCTGTTGGGCTTGCTGCTGTTTGTGTTTCTTTTTCCTTTTTTGCTTCAGGTGGAGCTGTTGTGTCTGGTGGTATTTGTGTATCTGTTTGATTTTCCTCATTCGTGGCCGTGTCTTCTGTTTGTGTTTCTTCTCTCTTTTCTCCCTCAGCTGATACAGATGTGTCGGCGGTTAGTCCGGATTCTTCTGCCGGCTGTTCGACCGAGACAGGTGCAGGAGCAGATTGAGTATAGATTTGATAGGACGCCCAGGCAATTAAACATATCCCCAGGATCAAGAACCCCGGGGAAAGTTTATGGACAGTTTTTAGTATCCGTTTAAGAAAAGAATTCTTATTCATACACTTTTCTTCTCATTAAGAGAGCTAATCCTATCAACGATAGCATTATTCCGCCAAGGAGAAAGTTATACATGGAAGTAGCTGTTTCTGGAAGCTGGCCGCCTGTAACGGTCGGGACCGAGACATCGTGCGAGCCAAGATCGATTGTTTCTTCATCTTCATCTGGAGTGAATTGAACGTTTACTTGATAATTCCCTGCTGGGACATTTTCAGCGGTATACGTAATTTTTTCATTGCCTCGAACTTCTTCTGTCTCTCCACCAATGTCAAACTTCCAAGTACCTGGAACCTTTGTATCTTCAGGTAATTCGGCGCGGATTTCCACGCTGCCATCCGGCTTCACTTCTACAGTAACAGTTTCAGCTGGTTGGTCAGTGTTTGGTGTTGGTGTGACTTCAGGATTTAGTGTTGGTGTTGGTACAAATCCTGGTGTAGGCTCAGGGCTTGGCTCAGGCTCAGGGCTTGGCTCAGGCTCAGGGCTTGGCTCAGGCTCAGGGCTTGGCTCAGGCTCAGGGCTTGGCTCAGGCTCAGGGCTTGGTTCAGGCTCAGGGCTTGGTTCAGGCTCAGGGCTTGGTTCAGGCTCAGGGCTTGGTTCAGGCTCAGGGCTTGGTTCAGGCTCAGGGCTTGGTTCAGGCTCAGGGCTTGGTTCAGGCTCAGGGCTTGGTTCAGGCTCAGGGCTTGGTTCAGGCTCAGGGCTTGGTTCAGGCTCAGGGCTTGGCTCAGGCTCAGGGCTTGGCTCAGGCTCAGGGCTTGGTTCAGGGTCTGGATTTGGTTCAGGGTCTGGATTCGGTTCAGGATCCGGATTTGGTTCAGGGTCTGGATTTGGTTCAGGGTCTGGATTTGGTTCAGGATCCGGATTTGGTTCAGGGTCCGGATTTGGTTCAGGATCCGGATTTGGTTCAGGGTCCGGATTTGGTTCAGGGTCCGGATTTGGTTCAGGGTCCGGATTTGGTTCAGGATCCGGATTTGGTTCAGGATCTGGATTTGGTTCAGGATCCGGATTTGGTTCAGGGTCCGGATTTGGTTCAGGATCCGGATTTGGTTCAGGGTCCGGATTTGGTTCAGGGTCCGGATTTGGTTCAGGGTCCGGATTTGGTTCAGGATCCGGATTTGGTTCAGGATCCGGATTTGGTTCAGGGTCCGGATTTGGTTCAGGATCCGGATTTGGTTCAGGGTCCGGATTTGGTTCAGGATCCGGATTTGGTTCAGGGTCTGGATCCGGGTTAGGTTCAGGATCAGGATCTGGGACCGGTGCTTCACATACCGGCGGCACGATAATTTCAGTATTGGCCGCATCAGCTGTAATAGCTGTCTGAGCTAATATTCTTCCGTTAGTAGTGGAGTCTGCACCAACTGTGATGGCTGATTTACTCATTAATGTTCCAACAAACGTGCTGTTTGCGCCAAGAGTGGCAACGTCGGCTACCCAAAAGATATTACAAGCCTGGGCACCACCTTGCAATTGGATCTCCGTATTAGCAGCGGTAGAAAGTGCTCCATCAATCTGGAATATATAAACGCCATCACCATTAAGCGTAATACTTGATCCCATGGAGACGGCATTATTAAATTTGTAGACACCTGGAGTTAATGTGTCTCCGCCTAGTGTAGACAATGTAGTATCTGCAGGTTGTGAGTCAGCACGGGTCATAGCACCTTGAAAATCTGAATATGCTTCTGTATATGCGTCGTTCGCTACGTCTGTTGAACCGGTCACATCTGCAGAGCCTGTTAAACCTCCGGCTCCTAAACTGCCATTGACTGAAGTGGATTCTGTCACTGTTACGGATTCACCTAAAATACCATATGGGTTTGCTGATCCAAGTCCGGGGTTAACTCCGACGGCATTAACGTGTAATGAAAAAAGGGGAAGTATGAGAAGGATGGTCATAAAAACGGAGAATATCCTAAAATATTTCACTTAATGTTTCACCCCTTCAGATAGTAATATACCTACAAAGTATATTAGTTTTCTTAATTTTCAGTAAATTTAATATAGTGAAATTAATATTACTCACTCCTTTCAAAAATATTAGGTCCCCATTAATAAATTTTTTTATAATCATTAAATTCACTAAAGTGAACAATTTTGATTTATGGATAAAACTCCCAAGATAGTTGATTGCTTCAAATAGTAGGCTACACATAGAGTATACACCCGTTTTTATTAAAGTATACAACTATTTTCACTATTCTAAATGTTCACTATAGTGAAATTGTATTATGCAGCAGCAAATAGTTTAAACTTTTATTTAACTGTAAAAAGAAAAATAATCATGATGGTAAAAATAAAAAATAGCATTCCTGAAGACAATACAACCTGCCTTCCCAGCTATCAGTGCGAGTTGTGTCCTTAATGATGAATATTATTTCTTAAATAGTTAGAAGTTTATTACGAAAATGAATATATTATCGTCGGAAGGCGTTAATGATCAATGGCGATCAATTCATAGGTAGTAAACAACCTAAATAGCTTGCGTTGCAAACAAAAATCATAAAATATCCTTATAATAAAGACCATTATGGACGAATCAAAGGAAGTGAGGATTTTATAATAAATTCAGGTTCAAAGAACGTATCAGACAGTTACAAATGTATGTAGATATAATGATAATAACCTCGATTCTTTATAAAAGGAGAAAAGCTGATGCTTAGAGCAGATCTTCTCTCCTTGTGAAAAATATTTATGTTTAAAAGACAAATGATCCAATGAAGGTTACCCTTCAAATTTATCTTTTTTACATTTTTTGGGTTATAATAATTTTGACTGCTGTTAAAGAAAATAAACTTGAAGGATGATTCCATGAAACTGCTTAAAAATCCTTATTTCATCCTATTAAGTATTTTATATTTTCTAGGAGTTTTTTTATTAGTTGTTTCGAATCTAAATCCGTTTCCTACGCTGGGTGTACTTTTAGTTCTCATTTATAGTTTTCACTTTCTAAAAGATAGGATAAAAAAACAAATAAACTCAAAAGTCGGGAGCGGATATTAATGAAAACGATATTGGCTTATGACAAACAAGCAGATATGGGATACGTTACATTACAAAGGAAAAGATTTCCTCGTATTGTGAGTACGGAAGACCTTAATGAAGAAGCTCCGGTTATGGTCGATGTTAATAATAAAGACGCTATACATGGATTTGAACTGACAGGTAATGATGCGCAGAAATTAGAAAGATGGCTTCATAAACAGAAGGTCCTTTTCAAAAAAGAGGACGTCTATTGCTTGAGGGTTACAGATGATGAAATACAAAGTAAAGAGAGCATGTTAGGAGTGGAGTTTCTTTTCGCAGGCAAAGATTATACTAACTTTGCGGGTATAAACATTATAGATAGAAATAAATACTCCAGCAGCTTTCTTGATCGCTTTACGATAGGTGCGGTTAGATGAAAAACGGTATATTTGTTTTCATTTTTACTGTTTTTACATTTCTGATAACTAATTAAAAGAAAAAAGAAAATTTTAGTATAATATATTTTAAATAACCAGATAGAAAAGAGTTATTCAAATGAAATCTGAAAAACTACTTCGCGAAACCCTCGACAAGGTAGAATGTACAGAGTTCTCCATTCTAAAATATGAAGAACAAAATCATGAATATGAGGGAATGCTCGTACAAATAGATCAACAAATTTATAGAAGCAGACTTGCTAAGTTGACTCCAAAGAAACAGGGTTATTTCATAGCATTTTGGGAGAAAAGTAAATGTGGATCTAACCAGGCTTACAGCTATGAGGATGCACCGGAAAAATTAATCGTGTCCGTCGTAGATAATGAGAAAAAGGGCCAGTTTATTTTTCCTAAGGAAGTGCTTCTTAAATATGGAGTATTAAAAAAACCTCCACAAAAGGGAAAAATGGCTCTTAGAGTATACCCAGGCTGGGTTACAGAATTAAATAAAAGTGCCTGCAAAGTTCAATTGTGGCAAAATGAATATTTTATAGACCTCTCGCAAGATTTCGAAATCGTAACATTACAGAATTTGTATGCATGAAGACAAACACTTATCAAGGGTGTTTGTACAATATCAATTAAAGGAAGAGGTGGGCTGCTTGGGTTTAGGAATACTCCTTTTATTACTTGCGATTACATTTGTTATTTATTTCAGGTCAAACACCTTAAAAGTTATTTACGTTAGTTTAGGGTTACTTGCTTGCGGCGTAGTTTGTTTTATTGTGTTTGTCATTGCCATTGATACGATGAATCCAGCTTATGGCTCTGTTATGCGATTGGACGTAGCTCTTTTTGGCCTGCAGGCTTCACTGATCTTAATTCCAAGCGGGGATTATGAGTATTACCGCCATTGTTTTCCATCGAACGCGGAAAAAAACTTCATAAGAGTTTCGATCTTGAAGCTTCTCTTCTTTTATATAAAGAAACACCCCAAATTCGCATGTATGACTGCGATAATATGGAGGTTTTTTTTATGAATCCCTATGGTTTATAGAAAGCAGCTAAAATGTTTTCAAATGACTGTAGTTTTTCATATGATCATACACCATATGTTTAAAGTCATCTACAGTATCTTTATTGCTATACATAGGGGTGTTATTTGATATCATATACACTTTTCGGTAAGGAGGATTTTCAACAAATGGCAAAATGTGAACGTCTGCCGCAATCATAGGAAGATAGTCTGCAGCACTTAATGGAACAATCAGCCACGACTTATCATTAAGCATGGAGAGTGATAATAAGGTTGAATCTAATACTAGTTTTGGGTTGAATCTATTATTAAAGTAATGATGATGCCATTGTAAATAAGCATCCCCAATTCATAAAGATTTGATCTTCGGAATGTAAATGTTGCGGTTTTATTGATTTTTGATGAATTAAATCAGGATTTTTAGTAGCTAGAACCATTTCTTCTTCTAAAATGGTTTTTCGCTCAATTTGATCAGAAGGTATATTGTGCAAAACAAATCCAATGTCAATAATCCGAGCCCCCACTTGCTCGTAAATTTCTCTAGTATGTTCTGTCTTTATAGTTAATTGAACATTTGAATTTTCAGTCATATGCTGATATATATCACGAAATAAATAATTATTCACGCTGTCTATGATACCAATAGTCAGCTTTTTTGTTGAGGACAAAGAATTGAAATTCTGCATTTTATCATTAATATTTTCCCAATCGATAGCTATCGATTTAAAAACTTCTCCCTGGTCGGTTAGTCTTATATTTTTGAAGCCTTTACTCCTTACTATCAAAGTTACCCCTAATTCTTCTTCCAATTTTTTTAAACGGTGGCTTACGGCTGACTGAGATAAAAATAGTTTTTCAGCCGTTTTTGTCACGCTTAGTGTTCTAGCTAATACAGCAAAAGTCTCCACTAGTTTATAGTTCATTTCGTATCGCTTCCCCTTAGTAAACAATGATTTTTTTCCTTACATGCAAAATATTCATAAATAATAGCTAAAACATTCATTTTCCATTAATGTAAGCGCTTGCTATGATGAAAACTATGTTAAGGATAAATAGTAATTGAAGAGAGGGAGAATAACAATGCAAGAATTTAGTAAAGGCTTTAAGAGACCACATAAAAGTTGGAATGAGAAATATTCCGATATTCCGACTCCTGTGATTGGAGATGTGATGGGCAGGTTCAATATTATGGATGAACGAATAAAACCTATTTGGAAAGGAGATCGTTATGTCGGTCCAGCTTTACCTATTATGACGTATCCTTCTGATAATTTCATGATTCATTTAGGAGTAGATTTAGCAGAGGAAGGAGATTTTTTGATTGTTGATGCTGGTAACTATCAAAACGCAGGTTTATGGGGAGAAGTATTGACGGTTAATGCGATGGAAAAAAAGATAAAAGGCATCGTAATAGATGGAGCAGTGAGAGATGTTAAAGAAATTGAAGAATTGAAATTTCCCGTGTTCGCATCTGGTATAAATGCTAGGGGAGGATATAAAAGCAATCCTGGAACCGTTAACATTCCTATCTCATGTGGAGGTGTGGCCGTTTCTCCAGGGGATCTGATTGTAGCTGATGAGAATGGGATAGCTGTAGTGCCTCAAAATGATATAGAAATTATTTATAAAAAATGTATTGAAAAAATCGACGCGGAAACGGAAATTATGGATCAACTAAGACATGGAAAAAATACATTTGAAATTATGGGTTTAGATAATACGCTTGAGCGTTTGGGCATAAAAATTAACTCGTAGGGGTGGTACAAATGTCTTTAGTATTGAATTTGACTCAAACATTGGCCTTGGCTGTATTAGTACTAATACTAGGAAACATAGTAAAAAATAAAGTTAGTTTTTTAAGAAAATACTTTATTCCCACCCCAGTAGTGGGAGGATTAATTTTTGCAATTCTAATGTTAATAGGAAACCAAACGGGATCGTGGAGTATTGAATTAGATCAAACTTTAAATGATTTCTTGCTGATAGCCTTCTTTACTGCTACAGGATTGTTATTTAGCGTAAAGGATTTGAAAAAAACGGGCGTCATTGGTTTGAAATTAGCTATTCTCATTATTGTATTGATTATTCTTCAAAATGGTATTGTACCATTACTTGCTCCTCTTGCAGGTGTGGATCCTTTGCTAGGATTGACTATGGCATCTATGGCTTTAACTGGCGGGCCAGGAACAGCAGCAGCCTTCGGTCCTACTTTAGAAAGTATGGGAATTGAGAACGCTTCCTTGGTCGCTATTTCATCAGCAACATATGGATTAGTCATGGGAAGTATCATTGGGGGACCGGTGGCAAAATATCTTATTAAAAGAAAGAAATTATCTTCGAAAACTGCTGGAGAAGCGTTAAATGTAAATCTTTCTACTCAAGTTAAAGATTTGAATGAAAAGTCTCTTACAAATGGAACCTTTGTTATTCTTTTTTCGATGGGATTAGGTACATTAATGGTTTTATTACTGAACCAAACCGGTTTTATATGGCCTGACTATGTAGGAGGTTTATTTATAGCAGCTATTATTAGAAATGTTTTCGACTATTCAAATATTACTATAGATACAAAAGCTACAACGATTATTGGTAATATCTCGCTGAGTTTGTTTCTTGCTGTAACAATAATGGGGCTAGAGATATGGAATCTCTTAAACTTGGCAGTTCCAATGTTCATATTTTTAATCATTCAAACCATTATTATGGCACTATTTGCAATATTCGTCATATTTAAAGTGATGGGAAAAAACTACGATGCAGCAGTTATGTCTTCTGGTATGAGTGGCGTTGGCTTAGGTTCTACTCCTAATGCAGTTGCAAATATGCAGGCTGTTATCGATGAAAACGGCCCATCCCCCAACTCTATGATTGTATTGCCAGTAATTGTTGCCGTTTTCTTAAGCGCTTTCAATCCGATCATCATTACATTGTTTATAAATCTATTTACGGGGTGAGTATAATCAAAACATTTATTTTTGATCCTATCGAATCTGTGGCATTAGATTATGCAAAAAAACACTTAGATATAGTGGACTGGACGGATAAAGGTATTAATAATTACAGTCAGGCAGAAGCTGTTATTATTAGAACATTTAAAATGACAAAAGAAGTAATCGACAAAATGCCAGAATTAAAAATTATTGCTAAACATGGTGTTGGTTTAGACAATATCGACTTAGACTATGCAAAAAGCAAAGGAATTAAAGTAACAAATACCCCTTTAGCTAATATCAACTCAGTAGCAGAGTTAGTTGTCGCTTTAGCTTTAAACTGTGCCAAAAAAATAAATCTCTCTCATCAACTAGTTACTCAGGGTATCAGTAAAATAGCTCCGTTTGAATTAACAGGGTTTGAGATTCAAAATAAAACAGTTGGATTAGTTGGTTTAGGAAGAATAGGAACGCTGGTAGGAAAGAAATTAAAAAATGGTTTCGACATGAAGGTGGGGGTATATGACCCCTACACCTCCAAACAAAAATGTGAAGAAGAAGGATTTATAAAATACGAACAATTAAATGATTTAATTAAAGCAAGCCAAGTCATTAGCATTTCTGTTCCTCTAACGAAAGATACTGAGAACTTAATCAGCCACAAAGAATTTTCTTTAATGGAACCAAATACTATAGTAATTAATACTTCTCGCGGGAAAGTAGTAGATGAAAATGCTCTTTATGAAAGTTTGAATCAAGAAAAGATATTTGGAGCTGCGTTGGATGTATTTGCAGAAGAACCAGTTTCTAAGGATCATCCGTTATTTACATGTAACAACTTTATTGGGACCCCTCATAATGGCGCAAACACAAAAGAAGCATTGATCCGAATGGGTACAGGAGCAGTAGATGAGATAATTAATATCAGTTCGAATAACTAAAAAACTTTATCATTGTTTTAAAAACGACTTTTTTGTCTCGTTTAACAAGAGAAGATAGCAATTACTCTGGAAAGGGAAGTCGATCTAATATGAGTGAACTCAACCACATAAAAAAAGTATTGGTAGCGAACCGTGGAGAAATTGCGATCCGGATTTTCAGAGCGTGTACCGAGCTGCATATCCGCACCGTAGCGATTTATTCCAAGGAAGACACAGGGGCCTTTCATCGCTATAAAGCAGATGAAGCCTACCTGGTGGGAGAAGGAAAAAAGCCCATTGACGCGTATCTTGATATTGAAGATATTATTGCGACGGCAAAAGAAAATAATATTGATGCGATTCATCCCGGCTATGGTTTTTTGTCTGAAAATATTGAATTTGCCAGACGCTGCGAAGAAGAAGGCATTATTTTTATTGGACCGGAAACCAAACACCTAAATATGTTCGGTGATAAGGTGAAAGCCCGGACGACGGCGCTGGAGGCAGGACTTCCTGTTATTCCGGGAAGCGATGGCCCGGTGGAGAGCGTGGAAGAAGTACGGGCCTTTGCCGAAGCCAATGGCTATCCGTTTATTATTAAAGCATCTCTCGGCGGCGGCGGCCGCGGCATGCGAATTGTCCGGGATGCCGACTCTTTATCTGAATCGTATGACCGGGCTAAATCGGAAGCCAAGACAGCATTTGGTAATGATGAGGTCTACGTTGAGAAGTTTGTGGAAAGTCCGAAACACATTGAAGTCCAGATTCTGGGGGACACCCACGGCAACGTCGTGCATTTATATGAAAGAGACTGCTCGGTGCAGAGAAGGCACCAGAAAGTAGTGGAGATCGCTCCAAGCGTCTCGCTCGGCGATGCACTGCGCGAGAAAATCTGCGATGCAGCGGTTCAGTTAAGCAAAAAAATTGAGTATGTGAATGCCGGGACCGTGGAATTTCTGGTTGATCCCCACGGCGAATTTTTCTTCATTGAAGTGAATCCAAGAATTCAGGTGGAACACACGATTACGGAAATGATTACCGGCTTTGATATTGTGCAGGCCCAGCTGTATATAGCGGATGGAAAGTCTCTGTACGGCGAAGAACTGAACATGCCGGAGCAGAAAGATATCAAAACGTTCGGCTTTGCCATTCAGTCGCGTGTGACGACGGAGGATCCCACCAACGGCTTTATGCCGGATACCGGAAAAATTATGGCTTACCGTTCCAGCGGCGGATTTGGGGTGCGGCTCGATGCAGGCAACGGCTTTCAGGGAGCCGTCATATCGCCGCATTATGATTCCCTGCTCGTGAAAGTATCCACCTGGTCGCTGACGTTTGAAGGAGCCGCGGCCAAAATGCTCCGCAACCTTCGTGAATTCCGGATCCGGGGCATTATCACCAACATTCCGTTTCTGGAAAACCTCGTGCAGCACCGCGGCTTTTTGAGCGGCGATTACAACACGTCGTTTATTGATGAAACGCAGGAGCTTTTTGTCTTTCCAAAACGAAAGGACCGCGGTACAAAGATGCTTACTTTTATCGGGGAAACGATTGTGAACGGCTACCCGGGACTGGAAAAAATGAAAAAGCCGGTGCTGCACAAGCCTCCGGTACCTGTTATTGAAAAACGGCGGAGCCTCTAAAAGGAACCAAGCAGATACTGGATGAACGAGGTCCGGAAGGGCTTGCTGACTGGGTGAAAAGCCAAAAGCAGGTGCTGCTCACCGATACGACGTTCCGGGATGCCCACCAGTCACTGCTCGCGACAAGAGTCCGGACACAGGATCTAAAAAAGATTGCCGCACCGACGTCCCATATGCTGCCGCAGCTGTTTTCGTCAGAGATGTGGGGCGGGGCAACGTTTGACGTGTCCATGCGCTTTCTGCACGAAGATCCGTGGGAGCGTCTACTGCTTCTAAGAGAAAAATGCCGAATATTCTGCTGCAGATGCTGCTTAGAGCTTCTAATGCCGTCGGATACAAAAACTATCCGGATAACGTGATTAAGGAATTTGTCGAAAAAAGTGCCGATGCCGGTATTGATGTCTTCCGTATTTTTGACTCCCTTAACTGGCTGGAGGGGATGCAGCTGGCGATTGATGAAGTGAGAAACCAGCAGAAAGTAGCGGAAGCGTCGATCTGTTACACCGGAGATATTCTTGATGCTGCGCGAACGAAATATGACCTGCAGTATTATAAAGATATGGCCGTTTCTCTGGAAAAGGCAGGCGCCCATATTTTAGGTATTAAAGATATGGCTGGACTCCTGAAGCCGGAAGCGGCGTACCAGCTCGTGACCGAGCTCAAGCAGACGATTTCGATTCCAATTCATCTGCATACCCACGATACGAGCGGAAATGGTATTTTCACGTATGCCAAAGCAATTGAAGCAGGTGTCGATATTGTCGATGTCGCCATCAGCTCGATGGCCGGGTTAACGTCGCAGCCCAGCATGAACAGTCTGTACTATGCGATCAAAGGCACCCAGCGGCAGCCGGATATGATATTAAAGCCGTCGAAGAGCTCAATGAGTACTGGGACTACACCCGGAAATACTACCAGGGCTTTGAGAGCGGCATGAATGCACCGCATACCGAGGTATATGAGCACGAAATGCCGGGGGCCAGTACAGCAACCTGCAGCAGCAGGCGAAAGCGGTCGGGCTTGGGGCACGCTGGAATGACGTGAAGAAAATGTACCGCCGGGTGAACGACATGTTTGGAGATGTGGTCAAAGTGACACCTTCTTCCAAAGTAGTTGGCGACATGGCTCTGTATATGGTCCAAAATGACCTTTCGGAAGAAGATGTGCTGGAAAAAGGCGGAAGTCTCGACTTTCCTGATTCTGTGGTAGAGCTGTTCCAGGGCTATCTGGGCCAGCCGTATCAAGGTTTTCCGAAAGACCTGCAGGACGTCATTCTTAAAGGACGCGAGGCGATCACCAATCGTCCCGGCGAAAATATGCATGATGTAGACTTTAAAAGCCTGCAGGAAGAGCTGTATAAAGAAGTAGACCGCCAGATCACCAGCCATGACTTATTGTCCTATGCGCTGTATCCGAAAGTGTATATGGATTTCGAGCGTTTCCGCCAGCAGTTCGGCGATGTCACGGTGCTCGATACGGCTACGTTCTTTTACGGGCTCCGCCTGGGTGAAGAGATCGAAGTGGAGATTGAACAGGGAAAAACGTTGATTGTGAAGCTGATTTCGATTTCCAAACCGCAGGACAATGGTACGAGAATTGTGTACTTCGAACTGAACGGCCAGCCGCGGGAAGTGAATATTAAAGACCAGAACGTAGCGGCTTCCGTTATGGAACGGCCGAAGGTAGATAAGAAAAACGCCAATCAAATTGGTGCCTCTATGCCGGGGACTGTGATTAAGACCCTGGTGGTAGATGGAGAAAAAGTGAAAAAAGGCGATCATTTAATGATCACCGAAGCCATGAAAATGGAAACGACCGTTCAGGCGCCGTTTGATGGGGAAGTAAAGACCATTCACGTAGCCGATGGCGACGCCATCGCCACCGGTGATCTGTTAATTGAATTTAATAGTTAATTTAATGAAGAATTAGTTTTTCAAATAACTAGTAAAGAACCTAAAAGAAGAGAAAATGCCAAGTCGGAGCATTTTCTCTTCTTTTTTTATGTGTGGTAAGCGGGATTATATAACCCAATATAGCTTCATTAAAGTTTTTTCTCATTTTATAAGTAACGGATCATAAAATATTAAAATTGTTCTTTTTATAGGAGGAAAAAAATCCGCAAAAGGTTTTAAGTGTTTTCAACTGTTCGCCAGCATAATCTCATCTGAATCTACCCAAGTGTTATCGGTATTTGCTAATATATTTTGTGCGATTGATACGGTAGCGACCCTTACATAGGCAACGTGGGTATGGTCTTCCACAAACCAAATCCATTTATAGCTCATTTGTCGAACTCTTTCGCTAACGACACTGTAGAAAAGGATATATCACATTTACTTTGATGATGTTATTTTCGGCTTGAAAACTGAAAACAGTAAAGCTCCTGCGAATTTCTTTAATAAAGCATGAAATTCTTCTACATTAACTTT
Organism: Sinobaca sp. H24; assembly: GCF_023845525.1. Taxonomy (NCBI): domain Bacteria; kingdom Bacillati; phylum Bacillota; class Bacilli; order Caryophanales; family Sporolactobacillaceae; genus Sinobaca; species Sinobaca sp. H24. Next base: position 173,827 of record NZ_JALBWT010000005.1, on the reverse strand, counting down.
ACCTCCATGAACCATAACCTCGTAAATGCTCCAGCGATCTTGGTATAAATAAGTGGATCCTTCATAACCATTTCGAATATAGAAATTTCTTCTGGTTATTCGTTGTTCATAGTTGTTTGCTGTCTTATCAATGACTTCTATATTCAGGATGATGTGGTTATTCGGATACCGCTCTCTAATTTCAGCAAGTGCCCTTCCGCCGTAGCCTTTTGATCTAGCAGTGGCATCGATTGCAATATACAGCACGTAGGTTAAATCTTTATGGGTGATTAAATAAGTAAAACCGACAAATTTATCCTCATCATATATCACAAGAAAATCAACAAAACTTTGCTTTGCTTTCCACAATAAAAGGTTTATAGGAATTTGTTCATTTTTAGGAAATGATCGATAATATAACTCTTGTACTTTAGCAAATTCTCTATGTTTTTTAGTTAATGATTCTAGTTTTAAAGACATTTCTTTAGCTCCTTTTAATTCCTCTTTTTCATCGTTTTTAATTGCAGATTATTCTTTTTGATTCTTTAAACTACGGGTCTTCACCTTTACTCTTTTTCCATACAGTAAGTAATAGAGAAAAGGAGTCACAATAACCACAATTCCCAGAATCATATACATAACAGAGTAGCCGGTTAGGGGTATCACAAGCCCCAACAGTGATGGGCCAAATCCGTTTCCAATGTCAAAGAAAATGAAGAACGTGGCAGTGGCAAGCCCCATACGATGAGGTGCAGCGACTGTCACTGCAATAGTTTGGCTTATAGAAGAAATATTCCCAAAGCCAAATCCAATCAAAGCAGCTGCGACTAAAAGAGTTACAGCACTGCTGGCTGTACCGAGGATAAGCATTCCGGCACCGAACACGAAAAAAGCCGGATACATTACATAATTAGGTCCTATACTGTCCATCAATCGACCGGTGAATGGTCGTGATACTAAAACGGTTATCGTATACACAATAAAGAAAAAACTGGCAGTGTTCACTAAATCCAGCTCAATCGCGTATAAATTTATATAAGAAAGAACACTAGAAAAGCAGAAAGTCATAATGAGCATAATAAAACTGATGGGGAGTGCTTTTGGCTCTATAATATTAGAAATTTTAAAGCTTTTGTCTTCCTGTTTTATTTCTGGTTTTTCTATTGCAGGCATTTTAACGAAGAAACCAATCATCGTACTTACCATCCCCAATAGAAGGCATAAGATGAAAATCATCTTGAAATCGGTGTGCTGGGTCATATATAAACCGACGAACGGTCCCATCCCTGTAGCCATAGCTGTACTGACAGCAAAATAGCCAATTCCTTCTCCTCTTTTTGTTTCTGGTATTACAAGGGCAACTAGGGTTCCAATCACGGTCGTTGCTATTCCAAGGGTAATTCCGTTCAAAAATCGGCTGAAAATGAAAAAGGTAAGCCCATAATCTACAAAGTATAGGAGAATCGTCAAAGTAAAGAATATCAGCCCAATCACTAATAACCGTTTGTATTCGATTCTTGTAACAATTACTCCAATAAGTAATCTTCCCGTTAATGCACCAATGATAAAAATGCCAGCTACCAGACCTGCCTGCCCGGTAGTGGCATCAAATTCTTTCAGCGCGTAAAGAGTGATTGTGGCATTTAATAAAAGGTACACAAAGATCAAGAAAAAATTGACTAAAGAAAGAATGATGAAACTTTTGGTCCATAATTTTGATTTTAGCTGTCTCAGCACTTTTAATTCCTCTCTCTGACTTCCTGCCCAATTGCCACCTTAGAATGTATAAGATTCTCCATTTACTGGCACGAAAATTCGAGAAGAAATACCTTTTTTCGCTGTGAAGCTTTTCAAATCTTCTTTGGACAAGACCCAGTGGTTGACGGCTTCCATATGAACAGCAATAATTGTTGCTTTAGGGGCAGCTCTGTGCACCTCGTAAACATCTTCTTTGTTCATGACAAGCGAACCACCTTCAAAGAATTGGTTATCCCCTGCATTTACTACAATGATTTCCGGGTTGTGAGCATCTATGGCTTTCTGTACTTCTTCATACCACACGGTGTCTCCAGCTACGTATAACGTTTTTTCATCGTGGTGTTTGAAGACAACTCCACAGACTAAACCGGTCATTTTCAAGATTTCGCCTCTGCCATGTTCACCTTTCGTTTTGATCAATTGAATGCCTTCAAATACTGTATTTTCATGTAGAATTTCGATGTTTGTGAACCCGGCATCTTCGATTTCTTTTTTGTCTTCTTCGTTTTGTGTAAACAATTTAATGTTTTTTGGCAATGATTCTTTTGCGGCATCGTCCCAGTGATCTATATGGGTATGAGTGACGATTACCGCATCCACACCAGCGATTATCTCTTCAATTGAAATAGGTAAGCTCTCAAGCGGGTTTTTTTGGTCTTGGCGTGCTGAATTCGGAAAAGGCGGAAAAGTTCCTTTCTCTGATAAAAATGGATCGACTAAAAATTTTTTCCCTGCATAATCGATCACTAAAGTTGCGTTTCGGATTTGTTGTATGTTCATACTCTTATCTCCTTTAATTTGAATTATGTTAAGTTTATAATAAGAGCACTTTCGAAATACACAGTATAAATAAAGTCTTTTGGTCGTTTGACTTTATTAATGAAGGGATTTGAAATAGATGTTAGATCACACAGATCTAAAGATTTTGGAGGAACTTTCAAAAAATAGCCGTATCTCGATGAAAGAATTAGGAGAGAAAATCCATTTAAGTGGTCCAGCTATTTCGGCACGTGTGGAGAAATTGGAAAGAAACGGTGTTATTGAGGGTTATACTATTCAGATCAACCAAGCCGAGCTGGGCTATCCTGTCCATGCTTTGATAAACATCTTCACTAAAAGCACCTATCACCAGCCCTATCTATCTTTCTTAAAGACAAAAGAGCAATATATCATAAATAACTATAAAATCAGTGGGGATAGTTGCTACATTCTTGAAGGCAGATTCTCATCTAACCAAGAATTGGATAAGTTTCTAGTCGAGTTGAATGAACATGTAAACTACAAACTATCTATCATTATTAATAAATAGACTGGCTAATAAGGAATTGGTGTATTGAGTACTTTTATATTGTATTCATTACAACAAGTTTTTAGTTCTCATTTAGGTAACCAAAATTAAATAACCTTCCGCAAAAGTACGATTTTACAAACAAAAAAGGAGAGAAGAGGTGAATTAATCAGCCTTTCTCTCCTTTTGTATGAGAAGAACTTCGGATAAGTTGGATTATGTAAACTCTCATATCGGAACCAGTTACTGTCAGAAAACCCTTGCAGGTTACCTTACGTCACCACGTATGCTGGTATTAGTAAGTTGAAAACCTGGAGGGATAACATTGATGGGAAATTCTTTTAAACGACATGAGATGTGGAAATGGCGTGATTTAATTTATATGCTGTTTCTTGTATTGGTACTGGTTCCGATTTTCATTGAATATGTATTATTTAATTATCTATTGAGCGTTTTTCAAAACGAGTTATATGCCGGTACATTAAACGGCTTTATCATGGCGATTATTTTTACAGCTGCGCTTTATTTTATTGTTTTGAAACCTAATGGGCAGTCTTGGAGAGCTGTCGGACTAAAGCCATTCCCGTTAAGAGAGTGGAAACTGATAGCCGTTTGGACAGTCATCCTAATCGTTGGGAGCATTGCATTGGTAATTACTATGTCTTTTATAGGGGTGGGAACGGAAAATAGCAAAACGGAAAGCCTCCAGTCACAGATGACTTTGTTGAACTTTACAATAGGATTTGTTTCGGCTGCGATCATTTCTCCTATCTATGAAGAAATTTTTTATCGCGGCTACCTTTACCGTTTTTTCAGCAGCCGCTATGGTGTTTTAAGCGGTATGATAATCAGTTCCCTAATCTTTACGGTTGTACATATTCCTACATTCAATACATTGCCGGTGAATTTTGTCTCAGGTCTTATTTTTTCATGGGTTTATCAGAAAACAGGCTCCATCATTCCCAGTATCCTGATTCACGGTGTCTTCAATGGGATTGCGGTGATTCTGACTGCTATTGCTTGACTACCTTCTCTAGACTGACGTGCTCCAATTGTCAGTTGGGAGGGATTTCTTTTTTAGCGGCCATCTCCAAGAAAGCGATGATAGCTGGTGAGATTGCGTAGAGACCCAACTTAGCGGAAGCTTCGGGAGATTTGCGGACTTCCCAAAAAGCCTTGACCAGTTCTGAATCGTCGCCAAACGTTTCTTCCGATAGAATGTCAATATCCTCCAGAATAAGTTGACCTTCTAAGGAGACAGGGGAAACCCCATTCTCAAGACAAAGCTCAATCCTTTTGATGATATTAATCCACTTTTTAGTGGACTTATCTCGGTTTTCAAGTTTAGGCAATTGACTTTTAAGGTGCGACTGCTGCTCGACAGAGAAGTATTGATTCCATTCTTTTTCCTTCTCTGCATTCGCCACCAAGGAAATTAAATCTTCCCAGTGAAGAGTGGTTTTTAAGTCCAGTAGATTCAATAGGGACTGGGTGTGCTTCAGAGAATTTGTCAGGTGTTCGATCTCTTCGCTCAACAAAGACTGATGAGCAAGCAGAATTGCGGACATCGATTGTTCCAACAGGATACTACGACTATCTGCGAGCGACAGGTTCAATGACTTGAGCAGAAGTATCTTCTGTAACTTTAAAATATCCTCTTTAGAATAGTGCCGTTTACCACCAGCCCCCTTCTTTGAAGGCTGCACCAACTCAATTTGATCGTAATAGCGAATCGTTCGCACCGAGACATTCAAAATTTTTGATAATTCACCTGTTGATAAATAAGTTTCATCACTTTCATTTTCCACTACTTTTATTCCCCCTTAATAAGATTTTTTCACAATGACAGATTATGTTAAAATTTCTTAATACAAAGTTTACTATAAATTTCATTTTGATAATTTCTTAGAATTAGAAAGAAAAACTATATAAGTGACCGTTCGTAAAAGTACAACTTTTATGAACGGTGATAATAGGAGGAAAAAGAATCGTTATGAACGTCCGTAAAAGTTAAATTAAACTTTACGGGCGTTTTTTATGTCACGTACACATTTACGAACAGAAACGAAATATTTTCCAAAAAGAATGTAAAAAGAAAAGGAGCCTTAGGGAACCTCGTCATTATGCGTACGTCCAAGTAAGCAGCAAAAGTCAAAATGATCGGGTGTTAGAAAGAACACTAGTTATCTCCCTACTTCTTAAGGTTTCAGATGTTGTCTTTGTGAGAAACTGAGGAACGGTTAACGGAGAAGGGAATATATGGTAACGTTGGTAAGTATAAAATAAATGAAGGAGGACCCAAGTGAATATTATACGTTACGGACTTCGCGCTACGGTTCTCATTCTAGCTGGCAGTCTTTTCTTTGTTGATGTTTTCATGGATTATAGCAGCGTTTATCAAACGCTTATGGGCTTTGTTGTGCTTATGTTTTTAGCAAAATACGAGAAAGATAGAAGTACGATGCAGCCGGCGTCAACGGTACAACAGATTCCGGTGCTGCTGAACGGAGTGGTGGCTATGAATTTGAATATGTTGAGTGACCAATGTCATGTTCTTGAGGAGGGATATTAGTGAGTATTTTTAGCTTATTTATTATCGCGTTAATTGGCATTGTGATTTTTTCTTTAGGCATGTGCACGTGGGCGACGATTCAACATTATCGCTCGACGAAAAACGAACAAAATATCCGCCTGGCAGAATTAGAAGAGAAAAGAAAAGAACGGGAGCAGTATTCAACCGACTCTTAAATGTTCAATAGAATCGACCATACCAGAAGAGGCAAAGACCTTCCGCGAAGGAAGCTTTGCTTCTTTTTTTAGGAAATGGAGTATAGGAAAGGCATATTGCACTATTGGGGGAGATGAAAATGAAAAGAAAAACAAAGCTTAGTACCTACAAGACAAACCCCCGAAACCAACAAGAGTAAACTTAACAATTTTCTGGCAGAGCGCTATGAGAAAAAATTAGAAACGAGAAGAAAGGCAGGACCGGCCCTGCTTGTTACCGTTGTACTAATTGTTTTATTCTACGCAGGGTCTTATATTTTCAATTACAGCACGGAGTCCTTTGAGAGAATGATGGATTCCATACCTGGTGATTAAAAGATAAGGAATTCCAGTGACTTTTCTTCAAGAAAAACTCTTGGATCCTCCATATATGTACAAAAGGTGTTGTTAAAAATGTAAAAATACCCGACCTGCAGTTTTCAGCCGGGTATTAAGTATTTTATTATTTGTGAAATGCCCCATTACATACTTAATGGATTCATTATATCTATAATTCAAACAAAAAATTATTTCTGCGCGAGCAGAACATAAATTTTTTCTGTAGGATAAAACTTTCGTATGACTCGCAGGCCTGCTGCAGTGATAGCTTTTTCCATCTGCTCAGAGGTGACTCTAGGTGCTTTATGATGGGAAGCTCCGTTTGGCTCCAGTTCCACGCAGATGAGATAACCATCCTTTTTCAGCACCTGCTGGATATGGTGCAGCACCGGGGTGAGCGGGTCTATCTCATGCAGTACTAGAGAGGCAATCGCAGCGTCGATTGTATGATCGGGGAGCGATAATTCCTGAATGGGCACGATGTTTGTCAGTTCCTCCTGGAGGGCTTTGGAGCGGATAATATCGAGCATACTGTCGTCGTTATCAAGCGCATACACGGTGCCGTTAGTCCTTTTGGCTGCGGGAATGGAGAAGTAGCCGGTACCTGCCCCGAAATCGAGCAAAAGATCTGATTCTTTCAGTGGAAGTATGTCCAAAATTTCCTCCGGTGGCAGTTCCTCTCTGCGTTCCGCACTGTCCAGATAGGATACTTTTCCTTTATGATGCATCGATTTTTCCTCCTTTTTTATGTTCAGCAAATGATTCTTCGACTAAGGCCGCATTGACGGCAGCACCTGCCATACTTCCCTCACCGGCGGCAATAATCAGCTGCGAGGGACCTGCCATTAACGTATCTCCGCATGCAAAAACGCCGGGAATCTTCGTTTGTTTCATTTGATCAACGTCAATTCCGCCGCGTTCGTTCAGAGCGCACCCGAGTGAGGAAGCAAAGGGTGAGGATTGTGTCCATTCCGGCGTAATAAATCCGCCTGTCCGTTTAACGGTTGTTTCGTCCACAAATGCTATCTCCTCCAGCGCTCCGGCTTCCCCGATTAAGGAAAGAATCTTTTCTTCGTACACGTGGATGTGTTTCCGGCCGAGTATTTCTTTTTCGTCTTCTGATAGAATCTGCCTGCCGTTTGTGCAGACGATCACATCGTCCGTCCAGTTCGAAACAATTTTAGCCATATGAAAAGCATGCGGATTTTCAGAAATAACGGCCAGCGGCTGATCCCGAGTCTCCCAGCCATCGCAGTAGGGGCAGCTGAACAGGCTGGTCCCGTAAAATTCGGCCACCCGTTTTACGTCAGGCATGATTTCTTTAAAGCCGGTGGCGAGAATAACTTTTTTGGCCTGATAGATATCGCCATTTTCCATGGTGATCTGAAAATGCTGCTCCTTTTTTTGGATTTCACGTACCCGCTGTTTTTCAACGCGTACGTCCGGATACTTACGCAGCTCTTCCTGAGCGATTCGTTTCAACTCCTGTGGATCTATTCCGTCCCGCGTAATAAATCCGTGCGATTCAGATGTGACCGCATTTCTTGGTTTATTGTCGTCAAAAAGAACGGTTTTTCTGCGGGCGCGTCCTAATACAAGTGACGCATTCAGGCCTGCCGGTCCGCCGCCGATAACAGCGCAGTCAAGTATCATATAATGGCCTCCTTTATTTTAGAGATATTAAAGATTCTTATTATCTTTAATAGAATAAAATATAGCACCTGCTTTAATATAAGTCAACAGAAAGCTTTTAATTCCTCTCTGTTATATGTAAGCGTTATCATATATACTTAAAAGAACAGACGATACGGTAATTTTCTTCATACACTCCTATCATGCAGACGAATAAGCAGACCTGTCTTTTACAAAATTTAATTGAGGTGAGCTTCATGATAGCTGGTCAGGTAACAAAAGAGCAGTGGAAGCGGTTCGTACAGGAAGGGGCGCTGGACACGTCCAGGATCAGCCGGCGGATTGCCGCCTCCTGGTATCAGTGCCGAAAAAGCGGAGTGGACCCTTACAATGGAAAAGGAATCCTGCGCCTGCAGAGCGGAGATCTTCAGAAAAAACGCGAGGAAAACAAGCGACTGATTGAGATTGCGATACCTTTCATGCAGAAGCTGGCACAGATGTACGCTCAGTCAAATATGATTATTCTGCTGATTGACAGAGACGGCTACGTATTAAAACTCATGGGGCAGGCCAAAGCCAGAGCGCTCGCCACCCATATTAATTTTACTGAAGGCGTAAAGTGGACAGAAAGAGAAGTGGGCACGAATGCGATTGGAACGGCACTTTCGACGGGAGAGGCGATTACGGTAAACGGACCGGAGCATTTTTCCCTGGCATCGCAGAGCTGGGGGTGTTCGGCATCTCCGATCCGGGATGAAAACGGAGACGTGCTCGGCATTCTGGATATCTCCAGTCCATCAGCGGCCGGCTACCATGAGCATCTGCTTGGGACAGTCGTGTCTGCGGCTTACGCCATTGAGCACAAGTGGCAGCAGCTTATCAAAGAAGAAGAAATTGCTCTCATGCATCATGCGCTGGAATGTCTTGGGAAACAGGAAACCTCCTTTCTTGTGGCAGACAGGCACGGCAGCATCGTGTATCTTTCCCCGCAGGCAAAGGCGAATTTGAATGCCTCGCGGGGCACCTCCATCAACGACCTTCCTTTTTCTGCGGCCAAAATACCGGTATATTCGACGGACGGCGGGCAGGTGATCGGAAGCTATGCGGCGGTTCCGGTAAAAGAAGGAAAACCACACGGGACCGGCTGGCCCAGGACTTTTTCTTTCAAAGGAGTGATCGGCACAAGCAGCACCTTCAAAGAAGTGCTTGAAAAAGCAGAAAAAGCCTCCGGGACCAACGTTACGGTGCATATTTCAGGAGAAACCGGTACTGGAAAAGAAGTCATGGCCCGGTCCATACATGAAAGCCATGCCGGTCCGAATGCTCCGTTTATTGCCATTAACTGCGGAGCCGTTCCGGTCAATCTGCTGGAGAGTGAACTGTTCGGCTATGCGCGGGGGGCGTTTACGGGCGCAAAGAAGGAAGGCGCTCCCGGTAAAATCGTGCAGGCGGATGGAGGCACGCTGTTTCTGGATGAAATCGGTGAAGTGCCTGCTGCGATGCAGGTGGCACTGCTTCGGGTGCTGCAGGAAAAAGAAGTCACGCCGGTCGGAGGAGACAAGACGAGACGCGTCCATTTCCGGCTGATCACTGCATCAAACCGGCCGCTCGGCGAACAGGTGCAGAATGGTACCTTTCGGGAGGATTTGTATTACCGGATTTATGTATACGCAATCCACCTGCCGCCGCTTCGTCGGCGCCGGGAGGATATTCCTGCTCTTGTACACTACTATTTTCATCAGAACGGCCGTCCGTTTACGTGGACGGAGGAAGCCATTCAGGTATTGCAGCGGCAGGAGTGGAAGGGGAACATCCGTGAGCTTTTCAACGTGCTCGAAGGTTTGTATGTTGAGTTTCAGGAAGAAACACCAGCACCTCATCAGATTGAAGCCTACATGCAGCAGATTTCGCCTGAGTGCGAGGAAAGACCGCCTGCTCCATCACTCTCTGTCCGAGAACAGATGGAAAAGGACTATCTGGAAAAAGCGCTTCGCCAGCATGGAGGAAAAGCTTCTCTGGCTGCGGAACAGCTTGGCATTCCCCGAAGCTCCTTTTATCGAAAACTAGTGAAGTATAAGCTTTCTTAAAAGACAAATTGGGACGAAATGAGACAAATTGGGATATATCCCGGTTTGTCTCATTTTTGTGCAAAGAAAAACAATAAAAGTCTATTATGTAAGCGTTATCATATTGGCATGGATATTGCAATATAACATAGTAGAACGGCCGGCTTCCGGCACTATTTATTCATAAGGAGGTTAACGAGAATGGGAGTATCGGAAATTCAACAGCAGTCCCTCACGTCGGAAAAAGCAAAATGGATGTACCAGAAGATGGCAGAAATCCGCAGGTTTGAAGACCAGGTTCACGAAACGTTCAGCACCGGTGTCCTGCCGGGATTTGTGCACCTGTATGCAGGAGAAGAAGCGGTAGCGGTTGGAGTATGTGCGCACCTTGACGACAAGGACAGCATTACGAGCACGCACCGCGGCCACGGGCACTGCATTGCCAAAGGATGTGATTTGAAAGGCATGATGGCTGAAATTTACGGTAAATCTACCGGCCTCTGCAAAGGAAAAGGCGGATCGATGCACATTGCCGATGTCAGTAAAGGCATGCTTGGAGCAAACGGGATTGTCGGTGGTGGTTTTCCTCTGGCAACCGGAGCAGGGCTGTCTGCCAAGCTCCGCAAAACCGGCGGGGTAGCGGTTTGTTTCTTTGGAGACGGAGCTAACAATCACGGAACATTTCATGAAGGGATCAATATGGCAGCCATTTGGAAGCTTCCGGTTATATTTGTAGCGGAAAACAATGGCTATGCAGAGGCTACTCCATTTGAATATGCGTCCAGCTGCGAATCAATTGCCGATCGGGCTGCTTCTTATGGCATTCCGGGTGAGACGGTGGACGGCAAAGACACGATGGCGGTATATGAAGCAGCGGAACGCGCCGTAGAGCGGGCCAGAAATGGAGAAGGGCCAACATTAATTGAGTGCAAAACGTACCGGAACTACGGCCACTTTGAAGGGGACGCGCAGAAATACAAAACAAATGAAGAGCGCGATGAGCATTTAAAAGAGCTGGATGCGATTATCCGCTTCCGCCAGCATGTATTAACGACGGATCTGGCCTCTGAAGATGAGCTTCACTCCATTGATGAAAGTGTAAGAAAAGAAATAGAAGACGCAGTGGAATTTGCAGAGAAAAGTCCAATGCCGGAAGCCGATCAGCTTACTACAGATGTGTATGTAGATTACCAGCCAGGCGGGGAGGAGTAAAAGATGGCAAGAAAAATATCTTTTTCAGATGCAGTCAATGAGGCGATGGCGATTACGATGCGAAATGATGAACATGTGATTCTTCTTGGAGAGGACGTAGCGGGGGGAGCGAACGTGGATCATCTGCAGAACGAAGAAGCATGGGGAGGCGTAATGGGCGTCACCCAGGGACTCGTCCAGGAGTTTGGACGCGACCGGGTGCTGGATACGCCGATTGCCGAAGCGGGCTATGTAGGCGCTGCGGTCAGTGCAGCGGCAACTGGTATGAGGCCAATTGCCGAGCTGATGTTTAACGATTTTATTGGCAGCTGCCTTGATGAGGTAATGAATCAGGGTGCAAAGCTGCGCTACATGTTTGGCGGACACGCAAAAATTCCGCTCGTCATCCGTACGATGCACGGAGCGGGCTTCCGGGCGGCAGCCCAGCACTCGCAGAGCCTGTACGGCATGTTTACAGCGATCCCGGGATTGAAAGTGGTCGTCCCTTCGACGCCGGCAGATGCCAAAGGTCTTTTGATTTCTGCCATTGAAGACGATGACATTGTAATCTTTTTTGAAGATAAAACGCTCTACAACGTTAAAGGGGAAGTGCCGGAAGGGCATTACAAAATTCCGATCGGCAAGGCGGATATTAAACGTGAAGGTAGTGATGTAACAATTGTTGCCATCGGCAAGCAGGTACAGACAGCACTGGATGCGGCCGATAAACTTGCAGAAAAAGGCATTCAGGCCGAAGTAGTAGATCCGCGCAGCCTCTCTCCGCTTGATGAAGATACGATTTTAAAATCGGTTCAGAAAACGAGCCGTCTTATTATTGTGGATGAGGCCAATCCGCGCTGCAATGCCGCAACCGATATTTCAGCCATGGTAGCGGATAAAGGCTTTGATTTTCTTGATGCGCCAATAAAGATGGTAACTGCTCCGCACAGCCCGGTGCCATTTTCTCCATCGCTGGAAGATCTGTATCTCCCATCACCGGAGAAAGTCATTAAAGTGGTCGCTGAACTGATCGATGATGAATCTATTGTGGCAAGCTGATAAATCCAAGAACAGGCTGAAGGAGAGTGAAGCGCATGGCACAGGAAGTGGTGATGCCTAAATTTGGAATGAGCATGGAGGAAGGCACTATAGTTGAATGGCTCGTAAAACCGGATGATGAAGTGAAAAAAGGGGATCCGCTCGTTACAATCAGCTCCGACAAAATAACAAATGATCTGGAAGCTCCTGCAAGCGGTGTTATTCTCGAAGTTACTGCGAATGTTGACGATACGCTTCCAGTAGGAAAAACGCTCGCTTATATTGGAGAAAAAGGAGAAAAGCCTGGATCCAGCAGGGAAGAACCGCAGGAAAAGCCGGAAGCCCAGCAGGTCCAGTCTGCTTCAACCCAGACGGATGAAGAGCCAAAAACAAACGGACGCGCCGCTTCAGATTCCAGGCATATCAAAATTTCTCCGGCCGCGAAAAAACTGGCCAAATCAAAAAGCATTCCGCTGGAAAAACTCACAGGTACAGGACCGCAGGGACGAATCACCAAGCAGGACGTGGAAAATTATGAGGCGCCTGCCTCGGAGGAACCGGCGCCTCAAACGGAAATTGTGCCTTACGCCGGGATAGGAGAAGCCGTAACCAAAACACCGGTACGGGGCATGAGAAAAGCGATTGCAGAAAACATGCATCAAAGCCTGCAGCAGAGCGCACAGCTGACTCTGATGAAAAAAGCAGACGTTACAGATCTGCTTCATGTACAGAAACAGGCTAAACAAAGCCTGGAGAAAGGCGGGGAAACCGTACCACTGACGCTTACTGCTTTTATTGCTAAAGCCGTGGTTAAAAGCCTGCAGGCTCATTCCCATATGAACAGCGCGTATATAGAAGACGCGATTCATACGTATCCGCACGTTCATTTAGGCATTGCCGCGTCGCTTGATAATGGCCTGGTGGTGCCGGTATTGTTCCATGCCGAGCATCAATCGGTACTGGGACTGGCGGAGAATATCCAGAAGCTGGCTGAAAAAGCACGCGAAAATCGGCTCGACACCAGCGAAATGTCCGGATCGACGTTTACGATTACGAATCTGGGAGCAACAGGAATTGAGTATTTCACGCCGATTCTGAACCCTCCGGAAGCGGGAATTCTAGGCATCGGCTCGCTGCAGGAGGAAGTGGTCATGATCGAAGGCCAGCCGCAGGCCCGGAGATTTCTGCCGCTCAGCTTAACCTTTGACCATCGGGTAATAGACGGCGATCCGGCCAGCCGTTTTCTAAAAGATGTCGCATCGGCACTGGAGCAGCCGTATCAGATGCTGCTGTAGGAGGTGGACGGATGCAGGAACAAAGCACAGAGATTCTTATTATCGGAGCGGGACCCGGAGGATATGTTGCGGCCATCCGGGCCGCCCAAAATGGCAGAAAGGTAACATTAGTAGATAAGGGTGAGCTTGGAGGCACGTGTTTAAACGTTGGCTGCATCCCTTCTAAAGCGTTAATCGAAGCCGGCCATTATGCTGCGATGCCCGCCCGTGCGGCATCAGCCGGCATTCATTATCCGGAGCCTGAGATTGATTTCCAGAAGCTGCAGCAGTGGAAAACGGGAATAGTAAAACAGCTGACCGGTGGAGTAAAAGGACTTCTGCAGGCCGCAGGAGTAGAGATTGTTAAAGGAGAAGCTTCGTTTGCCGATGCCAACCGGATAAAGGTGACCGGCGGACAGGAGATTACTTTCTCGCATTGCATTATCGCTACAGGTTCTTCTCCTGTTGAAATTCCGGCGTTTCCGTTCAATGAAAGGACACTCTCATCGACAGAGGCGCTGGCCTTAACAAAAAAGCCTGAGTCAGTGACGGTAATAGGCGGCGGCTATATTGGCATTGAGCTGGGAACGATGTTTGCCAATTTCGGCACAAAAGTAACGATCATTGAAGGACTCCCCGGTATTCTGCCCGGGTTTCCAAAAGCTATGTCCGCACTTGCCGCCGAGGAGCTGAAAACCCGGTCGAATGTAGCCGTTCATACAGAGACTAAAGTAAGAAAAGTGGATACGGCAGAACAATCCGCCGTCATTACGTATGAAAAAGGTGGAGAAACAGAAACGCTCGAAAGTGAGTATGTGCTGGTGACGGTGGGGAGAAAGCCAAATACAGAGAAGCTGGAGCTGGAAAAGGCCGGTATCCAAGTCAATGAAAAAGGGTTTATTGAAGTCAGCCCTTCTTGTCGGACGAGCGTGCACCATATTTTTGCCATTGGCGATATTACGCCGGGTCCTGCTCTTGCCCACCGCGCCTCCATGCAGGGTAAACTGGTGAGTGAGGCGATGGAAGGAGAGGAAGGAGACAGCTCGGATTACGTCATTCCGGCCGTTGTGTTCTCCGAGCCGCCGCTTGCTGTTGTTGGTTTATCGAAGGAAGCGGCGCAGCAGGAAGGATACGAAGTGAAGGCTGACAGTTTCCCAATGAGCCATAATGGGCGTGCCCTGACGTTGAATACAACGGCAGGCATGGTAACGCTGATTACGGATAAAGCAGATGGAACAATACTCGGTGCGGAAGCGTCCGGAGAAGGAGCTCCGGAACTGATCAATGAGCTTGCGCTCTGCATTCAGTCCGGTTTAACGGCTGAAGATGTCTCCCTTGTCGTTCATGCGCATCCGACTCTTGGAGAGAGCGTAATGGAAGCCGCGGAAAAAGTGATAGGTACGCCGATTCATCAATTGTAAAAGCAGGGGAGCGTGCTCTCCTGCTTTTTAATGTGGAAAATAATCGAAAAAATACGGATCCGGCAATAGGCATATTTATTTTTGTTATACTAATGAAGAGTTTATTCATCCGCAGGACTTGGCGGCGCACGGATTTTTTCTTATACTATGTATCATAGAAGGGAGTGATGAATGACTATGACCTCAGTAAATGTACTCGTGATCGTGATCAGCCTTGGAGCCGCCGTATTCGCATGGCTGCAGGCCAATACCGCCAAAAAGCAGGCGCAGGCCGCAGCAGAGCAGGTAACCATCGCCCAGGATCATATAGAATATGTAAAAAAGAATTACGAACAGGAAGAAAACCGGCTGCGGGACGAAATCGACAATCAGCACAAAGCGTTCTTCACGATTGAAAAGGTGGTAAAAGGCGCACGACAGGAAGTTGTTATTTCTAATATCGGCAATGGGGAAGCGAGAATTACCGAAATATTATTTGACGGGGCTGATTACACTGAGCACCGTTCCTACGAAAGCAGCAACTGGAGAAAAGGCGTGATTAAAGGAAATGGTGCAAATCTTGTCATTACTTTGATCCCGAGTAAGTTTCACCGCTTAAATGAAATTGAAGTGTTCTGGACCGATGAAGTCGGTGAAGACAGCACTCATAAGCTTATTTAATACATAAGGCGTGCCTGAAAAGGGACGTCTTTTTACGATCTTGTAAAGCCGGGAGCCGCACGTGGTATACTGGTAAGACGGTTTGATACATATGAACAGGGGGAACGACACATATGATATTTGCAGCTATTGAAGGCAGCCGCGGCATTATTTCCGGAGGGACAGGGAGCATTACCTCCCTTCCGGTGCCTACAGGAAGCGCCAATTTTTTTGACCTGCTCGTCATTATTATGACGCCGATTCTACTTTTTACTTTTGCTCTTGCTCTGCGCCGCATGCTCAAAGACAAGCTGAACCGGAATTATGCTGTATTTCTAGGCATGATTGCGATGGAGTGGCTGCTTGCCTCTATTATACTAAACATTATTTACGGCAGCCTGCTGTACCGGAATGCTGGGTTGTATCTATTCGAACTGTTTGGAGGGGGCTTTTTAACCAGTCTCTTGAACCTGATTGCGTACGGCGCTCTTTATCAGATTCTGCTGAGCTCCATTATTATGGCGAATCGGAAGATCGAAGAGCATTCCAGTGCGAAGACGCTTCACTTAATGGATATGCTCGTGCTCTCATCGAGAGACCGCACGGATTTATCGCGGGCGGTGCGCGATGATATATCCCACCAACTGTCTTCCAACAGCAAGCTTAAAAAGGAACACCAGTATTACTTAAAGCGATCAATGGCGATTTATAATGAAGACCTGTCCACTTCTATGAGTACACGATCCGGTCGAATTGAGATGGAACGATACACGATGCAGAACGAAGAAATCTCCCACCCTATGAGCTATGTTTCCGCGATCTATAACATTATGCGCCAGCAGTTCAGGCCGAGCCGCCCGAACCGTCGCTGACGCCGAAGAGCTTTTTCTTACTAAAAGGAGAAAGCTCTTTTTTTTGTATATTATGGAGGCGTTTACAAAAAGAGAGAGGTAAGATATGATGATAAAAAGTCGACGGTCGACGGAAATGAGGACGAATTGATGAGAACATTGAAAATAGCAAGTATTCCCGGTGACGGTATTGGAAAAGAAGTTGTGCCGGCTGCAGAAGAAGTCGTACAGGCAGCGGTCAAAGCCTCTGGGGGAGTTGAGATTGAATTCACGCAGTTTCCATGGAGCTGTGAAATTACTTAGAGCATGGCAAAATGATGCCCGATGACGGCCTCGACACGCTAAAAGAATTTGATGCGGTGTTCCTGGGGGCTGTTGGCAATCCGGAGCTCGTAGCCGATCATATTTCCCTGTGGGGGCTGCTGATTAATATCCGCCGTAATTTTGAACAGGTGCTTAACATGAGGCCGGCGAAAACGTTTAAAGGCCTGAAATCAAAGCTTGCCGACCCAAAAGACTTCGATATTATAGTTGTCCGCGAGAACAGTGAAGGGGAATACAGCGAAATTGGGGGACGTATTTACCAGGGAGAAGACCAAATCGCTATTCAGAGCGCCGTATTTTCAAGAAAAGCAACCGAAAGGGCGGTTCGTCATGCGTTTAAACTGGCGGCAGAGCGCGGGAAAAAAGTAACAAGCGCAACAAAATCCAATGGAATTATTCATTCGATGCCGTTCTGGGATGAAATTTTCGAAGAAACAGCACTGGAATACCCCGATTTTAAGACGGAGTCCCAGCATATTGATGCCCTGGCCGCGTTCTTTGTTACAGCACCGGAGCGGTTTGATGTCATTGTAGCGAGCAATTTGTTCGGCGACATTTTAACTGATATCGGAGCCGCCATTATGGGAAGTGTCGGTATTGCACCGGCTGCCAATATTAATATGAACGGCAAGTACCCTTCGATGTTTGAACCGGTTCACGGTTCTGCTCCTGACATTGTCGGCAAAGAGCTTGCAAACCCGATCGGCCAGATCTGGACGGCCAAAATGATGCTTGATCATCTTGGCGAAGAAAAAATAGCCGCTCGTTTACTCGAAGTAATTGAAGGCGTTATTGCAGATGGTATTATGACCCGTGATATCGGCGGTACCTCGACTACTACGGAAGTGAAAGATGAAATAATCCGCCGCCTGCAGGCATAGCATAAAGGAAGAGCCCGGCTTGGCAGCCGGGCTCTTCATTTATTTCCTGTTTATTAAATAATAAGTGCTTTTGTCTGCAGCTGTTCTTTCAGATAGCTGAGATCGTGTTCGAGATGATGGATCATGGCTTTGGAGGCAGCTTCCTGGTTTCCAGCCTTAATTTCCCGATAAATGGCGGAATGTTCAGCTTCTATCGTCAGAGCTCTTTCTGTGCCGGTGAAATTGTAGGTGCGGAACAAGTACATTAAAGAACGGAGTTCATCAATCTGTCTTTTGAGACGGTTGTTTCTGCTAAAGAGAATGATATGATTATGAAAGGATTCATTCAGCTTAATAATTTCCTGTGCAGGCGCTTCCCGATGGATAGCCTGCCTGGTCTCTTCAAGCACCAAACCTATTTGGGCGGTTTCATCTGCCTCTGCCGCGGTTATCATTAAGCGCACGGCAAACGACTCAAGTGCCTGCCTGCACTGGTAAATCTCTTCTACATCCTTAAACGTAGGCTGATAGACCATCACTTTCGCTTTTTCATCGGAAACGAGAAGTCCTTCCCGTTCAAGTACCCGAATAGCTTCTCGTATTGGACTTCGGCTCACCCCGAAGTCTTTGGCGAGCTGTGTTTCATTAATGCGCTCGCCGGGCGTAAGCGTGCCTTCTACGATCATCGCTTTAAGCGAATGATAAAACTGCTCGTAATAAGGTATGGGTTTTTGAATAATCGGTTGTTTCACGTGAAACCAGCTCCTTTCATTCCGATATGTATCCAACGTTCTTTTTTTAAAGTATAGCATGTTTGAAACAGGCAGGAATAAACAGGCTGTATTAAGGGTAATTGTAATAAGCACCCATTTTACCACTACACAATACTAACGATTATGTCATTGTACATATCCAAGGAGGAACCCCAGTGATCATTGCGATCATCATCTTATTATTTGTATCTTTTTTCTTTTCCGGAAGTGAAACAGCGCTGACGGCCACAAACAAAATGAAGCTTCAGACAAAGGCGGAAAATGGAGATAAAAAAGCAGGAAAGCTGCTTGATCTGCTATCGCGCCCAAGTGAATTTATTACAACGATTTTAATTGGAAATAACATAGCGAATATTCTACTGCCCACGCTGGTGACGGCGCTTGCGATTCAATACGGTATAAGTATTGGGATTGCTTCGGCCGTTCTGACTGTAGTAATTATTATTTTTTCCGAGGTTATTCCAAAGTCGGTCGCGGCAACATTTGCAGACCGTATTTCTCCAATCGTGTATCCGATTATCCGCTTTTTTGTCATTATATTTAAGCCGATCACAATTGTGCTTAATAAATTGACAGGCGCGATTAACAAGCTGTTGTCAAAAGGCCAGGCGCAGGAAGCATCCGTTTCGAAAGAAGAGTTCCGCACGATGGTCGATATTGCAGGATCGGAAGGGACGTTTAACGAAGCGGAGTCCCACCGTATTAAAGGCATGCTCGATTTTCACAACCTGAACGTAAAAGATGTTTTAAAAACGCCTCGTGTAGAAGTGGAAGCCCTGCCTCTCAGTGCTTCTTTTGAAGAAGTACGCGACATCGTAATTGCCAATCCGTATACGAGATATCCGGTGTACGATAATGATATTGATGATATTGTTTCTGTCTTTCATTCAAAATATTTAATATCATGGGCAATGGAAGCGGAAAGGCCGCTTGAAGCTTTCAGCTCCGCCGATCCTTTGATTGTATACGAATTTCATAAAATTGAAGGAGTCTTCCGCCGCATGACGAAAGAAAAAAAGCATATGGCGATTGTACTGGATGAATATGGCGGCACCGAAGGAATTCTGACGCATGAGGATATCATTGAAGCAATGATCGGTCTTGAAATTGAAGATGAAATGGACGTAGAAGAGGATGCGAGTATTGAAAAAGTGTCCAATACAGAAGTAGTCTGCGACGGAAAAGTTACGCTGCGCCGTCTGAATTCGGTGTTCAATACCAGGATTCCCGAAGAAGAGGATGTGCTCGCAGGCTATCTGCTCAAGGAGCATAACGGATTTCCGGAGCAGGGGGAAATACTGGAGCTCGAAGACCTGACCTTTGAAATACTGGAAACAAAAGGAAGAACCATCAGCAGAGTACGTATAGAAAAAGCAGAATTATAAAAGCGCCGCCCCACCGGGCGCTTTTTTTTTGTGAATAAATGTCCATAAACCTTCTGCAGAAGATTTACAGCGGGGGAGGATAATTGGTAGGGTAGAAAAGAATGGAAAAAGGGGGAAATCATGAAACTAGTCTTATGGATCACGGGTGCCGTTCTGGCTGTAATTGGCGTTTCAGCCTATTTTTATTTTACGTCCCAGCAGGAACAGCAGGCGCAGACAGAACAGGAAGTAGAAAAAATTCAGGAAACGGTTGAGAAAGCAATCAGGATATTGGAGAAGTGGTAAGCGAGTCCCATCAGTTTTATAACGGCACTACCGGCTACGGAGGGCTGCAGAATCTGGAAATGGAAAAACAGGTAGAGCAGGCAGAACAAAATATTGAGCAGGTAAACGAACTGGAGCCGGACAGCTCAAGTCTTGAAGAAGACCTTGAAGAAATAAAAACCTTGTCGGAGAATGTGGCTTCCAAAAGAGAGATGGAAGAAGTTCGGATGCTCCACCGTTATTTTCATGATCTGGACATTGCATTAAATGATTATGACGGCAACACAAAAATATGGGGCGTCACCGAAACGCTGGATGCCGGATAAAAGAACCTGAAGGAAAAAAACGATAAACTATGAGAAAATACAGAAGGCGCCGTTTGGGCGGCTTCTTTTTCGTCTATACTATGAAAGAAAGGACGTGTTTTGAATGAATAGACTGCAGTATGAAAAATCACCTTACTTACTTCAACATAAAGATAACCCTGTCGACTGGTTTCCGTGGGGAGAGGAAGCATTTGAAAAAGCCAGAAAGGAAAACAAGCCGGTGCTAGTATCGATCGGCTATTCAAGCTGTCATTGGTGTCATGTGATGGAAGAGGAGAGCTTTGCCGATGAGGAGACAGCCGCTTTGTTAAATGAGCGGATGGTAGCTATAAAAGTGGATCGTGAGGAACGGCCCGACATTGATGCGTTGTATATGAAAGCCTGCCAGGCCATGACGGGCCGCGGCGGCTGGCCGCTTAACGTATTTCTCACGCCGGAGCAGAAGCCGTTTTACGCTGGTACGTATTTTCCGAAGCAGGGGATGCAAGGACTTCCCGGCATAACGGATGTTGTAACGCAGCTCTCGGATAAATACAACGAAGATCCGGATAAAATTGCCGAGGTGGCCGGCAAGATGGAAATGGTGCTGCAGCCGGGCGATGCCTCCAACCAGATGGATATTGGGCACGAGACGCTTGCTCAGGGGTATCAGCAGCTGTTTCACAGCTTTGACAAGCTGCACGGCGGGTTCGGCTCCGCGCCGAAGTTCCCGACGCCTCATACGATTTTATTTCTGCTTCGTTATTATCAGGATACAAATGAAGAAGAAGCGCTTCACATGGTCGTGCAGACGCTTGATCATATGGCGTCCGGGGGTATTTATGATCACATCGGCTTCGGTTTTTCCCGGTACTCCACAGACGATAAGTGGCTTGTGCCTCATTTTGAGAAAATGGTCTATGACAATGCGCTGCTGCTGATGGCCTACACGGAAGCCTATCAGATTACGAAAGAACGGCGCTTCCGGGAAACGGCCCTGAGCATACAAACCTACCTGCTACGTGATATGCAGGATGGGCAGGGCGGTTTTTATTCCGGAGAAGATGCGGATTCGGAAGGGGTGGAAGGAAAATTCTACGTATGGACGCCTGAAGAAGTAAAGCAGATACTTGGAGAAGAAGCCGGGGAACAGTACTGCGCGGTCTATGACATTACCGGGCAGGGCAATTTTGAAGGAAAAAGCATTCCAAATACGATAGATTCCTCGATATCAGAAGCAGCGCTTTCTTTTCGCATGGAAGACGAGGCATTCCGTGAAAGCTGGAAGATGCCCGAAAGAAACTGTTTGAAGCCAGAAACAAGCGAACCGCACCATTTAAAGATGATAAAGTCCTCACCTCCTGGAATGGCCTTGTCATTGCTGCGCTTGCTAAAGCGGGCAGAGTATTTAAAGAAGCAGGAAGCTTAATTGCTGCCAAACAGGCCTATTCTTTTATTGAAAAAGAATTATACGATGGTGAACGTCTGATGGTCCGGTGGCGTGAAGGTGAAGTGAAGCATAAAGGTTTTCTGGAGGATTATGCCAACATGCTGTGGGCCTCCATCGAAATGTATGAAAGCACGTTTGAACTGCATTATCTGGAGCAGGCCAAAGCTCTGGGACACGAAATGATCCGCTTGTTCTGGGACGAGGCGGAAGGTGGCTTTTTCTTCTACGGAAGCGACGCGGAATCCCTTCTGGTCCGTCCGAAAGAAACAAGCGACGGCGCGATGCCGTCGGGAAACAGTGTGGCCGCTTATCAGCTTCTCCGCCTGGGCCGGTTAACAGGAGACCCTGTATTTGAAAATACGGCAAAAGCCTGCGTTCAGGCGTTTTCCGGAAACCTCGCGCGGCATCCGCAGAGCCATATGTATTTTCTGCAGGTTCTTGGGGCGCTTGTTGTATCGTCCAAAGAAGTAGTGATTCTGTCGAGCATGGAAGACGAAGAAACCAAATACATTGTAGATACCCTGCAGGAAGATTTTCATCCCAACGTTACGTTTCTTGTAGCAGAGGAGGCTGAGCAGTTTAAGCCGGCAGTTCGTTTCGTAAAAGGCTATAAAAAGCTGGAAAACAGCACGACGATTTATGTGTGTGAAAATTATTCCTGCCACACGCCGGTCACCTCGGCTGCCGAGGCGCTGAATTTGATAAACGAAACCAGGAAATAAGTTCCGGTTGAAAGAAGGTACTGTATGAAAACAACCATTACGCTGCGCCACCACGTATTATTTTTAGCCAGTATTTTTTGTTTCTGGTTTGCTACGTATATTTATATTCCTACATTCAGCTTATATCTGGAGTACCAGGCGTTTCCCCTGGATACCATTGGCATTATTCTGGGAAGCTATGGCGTGACGCAGGTGCTGCTGCGGTTTCCGCTCGGCGTGTTGTCCGACAGGCTTCAGTATCTGCGTAAAGCGTTGTATATAGCGGGCTTTGTATTTGCGATTGTAAGCGGTCTGATGCTGATTTATTTTGATTCCTTTTTCCCGATATTAATGGCCCGCCTGTTTGCCGGGGTGACCGCAGCAATGTGGGTGATGGCAACGATTATGTATGCCCAGTATTTTCGTCCCGATCAATCGTCAAGAGCTATGGGAACCGTGCAGTTTTTAACGGTCACGCCTCAATTTATCAGCATGGCTAGTGCGGGTTTTCTCGTGTCCCAGTTCGGCTGGTCGCTGCCATTCTGGATTGCGGTCGTGTTCTCTGTTCTCGGACTGGTGCTCGCTCTGGCAGTTAAAGTGGTGCCGGTGGAAGCTGGAAGCGCTCCAAAATTGAAGCTTTCTGAATATGTAACAGGCACGCTTAAAGTGAAATACCTGCTTCCGGTCACAACGGTTTCAATGCTGTGCCACGCAATAATGTTTATTACGATCTTCGGCTTTACGCCGTTGTATGCCAGTTCCCTGGGCGTTACGGAAAGGGAATTAATCTGGCTGATGACAGGCTTTTTTGTGCCTCATGCGGCAGCTTCGCTCGGTGTGGCCTTTGCTTCCATTTCACCGGAGCGGGAGCGGTTTTATTTTATCGGAGGGCTGGTACTGACTGTTGTTATGCTTGCCGCAGTGCCGATGACTAATTCGCTGCTCACCTTAAGCCTCGTACATGGAGTGATCGGACTGGCTCTTGGAGTTGTGCTGCCCCTGCTGCTTGCCAACATTGCCCGTCTGCCGGGAAATCAGCTGAAAAATTCCGTTATGGGCTTTTATCAGTCGTTTTATGCGCTCGGCATCTTCCTCGGTCCTCTTATTGGAGGAGCAGTAGCGGAAAATATCGGTCTGAACGCTGTGTTCGTGATGGGAAGTATTTTTGCCGCAGCAGCGCTTGGAGTTGTCTGGTTATATTTTAAAGACAGAAAACCTGCTGTAAATAATATGAAAAAACCGGCCTCCTTTTAAAGGGAGCCGGTTTTTTCATGGGACTGACGAGACGGTGCTGCAAAAAATAAGCTTAGCGCCGAATGCCATTAATGCAAGGCCTGTTGATTTCTGAAAGATCTGCTGGAAGCGCGGGCTGTTCAACCAGCGCTGCACGTGATTGAGCACGAATACAAGTACGAGGAACCAGGTGACGGCGATAACGGTTAAGATGCCGCCAAGCACCATCAGCTGCTGGTTTACATTGCCGCTCATATCAACAAAAGGCGGCATAAAGGTGATATACACCACCACCGTTTTAGGGTTGAGGATGTTGCTCAGTACTCCCTGGAGGTAGGACTCCCTGCAGCGTCCGTTTCTGCCTGCAGCGGCTGTTTCGTCGGCACTTTTCTGTACTTCTTTTAAAGAAAATGAGCTTTTTGTCATAAAGGAACGGATGCCTAAATAAAACAAATAAGCGGCGCCCAGATATTTAATCGTTTCAAATAACACGGGAGATTGGGAAATAACGACGGAAAGGCCCAAAACCGCAATAACGGTCCAGAACGTCAGTCCGGTCGCCATGCCAAGTATCGTAAACCGCCCGGCTTTTGCGCCGTGCGAGAGCGTATTTTTCATAATAAGTACAGTGTCTGCTCCGGGAAGCATTGACATCATGGCGGCCATCAAAATATAAGCCGGTAAGTTTTCCATAGCGGACTCTCCTAACAATATACATATGCAATATATTACATATTAGAATATACCATATATAGGAAGGAAAAGCACGTTGTGGCGTTGGTATTTTTTTTGCTTTATACTTTAACTAAACGAGTATGAAGCGAAAGGTGATATGCACTGTGCCGATTCCATCCGATCTACCTATACCGGAAAGAAAATCCGCAAAGGACCGGGCGTATCTGCAAATTCAAAAATGGATTATTGACGGAACGCTCCAGCCTGAAGAAAAAATTAACGACTCTGAACTGGCGGAGGCTCTTGGAGTGAGCAGGACACCTATAAGAGAGGCGCTGCAGCTCTTAAACGAAGATGGGTTCGTAGCAATGAAGCCTGGAGTTGTTACGCAGGTAACACAGGTGAAGCCCGAAGATGCTGTATTAATATTTCCACCGCTCGCTGCCCTGCAGGCGCTGGCAGCGGAAATAGCAGCAAAGAATATGGAAGAGCCAATGATAGAAGAGCTGCGAAACGTAAATGAGCAGTTCACAGAAGCAATTCAGGATGGCGACTACCGGGCTGCATTGAAATGGGACGAAAAGTTTCATGATATTATCGTAGACAGCATTCGTAATCCGTATATTTCAAAAACCACACTTTCCCTGCAATCGCACGTCAGGCGGCTGTTCTATCATGATTCGATTATCCTGACAGAGGAATCCATTGAAGAGCATGACCAGATTATTTACGCGATGGAAAAACGGGATCCGGAAACGGCGGCTGAAGTGACCCGCACTAACTTTTTCCGTCCTATTGACCACGATTATCCGCTGCGCTGAGAAGGCAGGGCTAGGCACGTATACCCTTCTTTATGAAGCAGGTCGATCAGTTCGGGCAGAATGGACACAGTCTGCTGAAGTTCATGAAGCAGTACAATCGATCCCGGCTGGATAGTGTCCATAACGTTGGAAAGAATAGCCTCCGGGCTCTTTTTTTCTTTCCAGTCAAACGAAGCAGTATCCCACATAACGAGTTCCAAACCGAGCTCGTTTACGACACGAACCGTTTCTTCATTGTAGCGTCCATAGGGCGGCCGGAAATATTCTATAGGCGCCGGGCTGATACTTTTGATAGAGTCGAGGCTGCTTTGTATTTCATGCTTTTGTTTATCAAAGGAGAGCGATGTAAGGTTAGGATGGCGGTGAGTGTGGGAGCCAAGCGTATGCCCCTCCTCAATAACCCGCAGTGCAGGCCGCTGCGGATGAACCAGCCGGCCCTGCCAGAAGAAAGCCGCCTTTGCCTGTTTGTCTTTTAATATATCCAAAATTTGATGAGTAGTGCGGCTCGGCCCGTCGTCAAAGGTTAAAAAAACCGCCTTTTTTTCAGCGGGTGCAAGAGACGCTGCATTAGTTAGCGCATGATCGGTATTGAAGCTGGACCCAGCTCCTTTTTTTGCAATTCAAGGGGACTGCCTCATGCTGATTCCTCCTCTTTTTTCATCTTTTATTAGTATAGAGGAAAGGATTCACTCCGCCTACTTTTCTGCTTAGTTGAATTTCTGCTTGCATTATTTGGAAACGCTTACTATAATGAAGCTGAGAAATCGAAACGTTTCGGATCACTCCGCAGTAAGTTTTACATAATGCCAGCGTGAAGAAGATAAGAAAATAATATCTTCTTTCTGTTATGATTTAATTTTTAAAATGATGAGTATTCTCATCATTTCATTTTTTTTCTGCAGAATCCGCACTAATAGAGCTTTTCACTGCAGTAATTCATTCTTTTCCTTCGAAAAGGGTATATTTTCATAGGGAACGTTCGAGCAACAAAAGGTTAATTTATTACTAAAATATATTATAATTGATATAGGAGGCCTTTATGAAAATTGTAGTATGGAACGAAAACAGGCACGAGAAAGAAAACGAGGTGGTTTCTTCGATTTATCCGGAAGGAATTCACGGAGCTATTCAAGGCTTCCTGGAAAAAGAGGGGCTTGATGTCAGCACAGCTACATTGGATGAACCGGAACATGGGTTAACAGAGGAGGTTCTAAATCATACGGATGTTCTCGTCTGGTGGGGTCATCAGGCTCATGATGAAGTGACCGAAGAGGTCGCAGAACGGGTGAAAGAACGGGTGTTGGAAGGAATGGGACTGATAGTACTTCACTCTGCTCATTTCTCAAAAGTGTTTAAAAAGCTCATGGGTACTTCCTGTGACCTGAAATGGAGAGAAGCGGATGAAAAGGAACGTCTTTGGGTCGTCAATCCTACACATCCCATTACGGATGGCATAGGGGAATTTATTGAGCTGGAGAAAGAAGAAATGTACGGGGAGCATTTTGACATTCCTGTACCGGAGGAATTGTTGTTTGTCAGCTGGTTCGAAGGTGGGGAAGTATTCAGGAGCGGTGCCACTTTTCAGCGTGGACGGGGGAAGATTTTTTATTTCCGGCCGGGACATGAAACATATCCAACGTATTACCATACAGACATTCAGCGAGTAATAAGCAATGGCATACACTGGGCAGCAGGACTGGCTACACCAAAGCCGGTTTACGGAAACGCCCAGCCGCTTGAGCCTATTGCAGGCAAAACAGCTGCCGGACGCTGATGGCCACACTAGAGGGGGTAAATAGTAATGGACAAGCTGAAAATCGGCATCATTGGATCAGGTGGAATCGCGCAGTCAAGGCACATTCCTACTTTTCAACAGCTTGAAGAGAAAGTATCGATTGAAGGGGTATACGATATTAATCAGGACCGGGCCCAGGAAGTAGCGGCGTCTTTCTCTATCGCCCGGGTCTACCACAATATTGAAAGAATGCTTGAAGAGGTGGATGCAGTCATTATCTGCACCCCCAATAAATTTCATGCAGATATTGCCGTACAGGCGTTGAACAGAGGCATTCATGTGCTCTGCGAAAAGCCTATGGCTATTACGACCGAAGAATGCAGCCGTATGATAGAAGCGGCTGAAAAAACAGATTCGGTTCTGGCCGTTGCCTTTCACTATCGTTTTGGACCGGAAGCCCAGATTGCCAAACAAATGATGGAAAATCATGAAATCGGCGACCCGCTTGTTTGTCGTTTCCAGGCACTCCGCCGTCGTAAAGTACCGGGCTGGGGCGTATTTACAAATAAAGAACTCCAGGGCGGAGGAAGCCTGATTGACCTACGGCTGCCATCTGCTTGATCTCCTTGTGGCTGCTTGGAGATCCGGAGCCGCTTGAGGTTATGGCAAAAACGTATGACCGTTTAAGCAAAGCGCCGAATCTTACGAACGAATGGGGCCAGTTTGATCACACTACCTTTAACGTGGAGGATCACGTGACCGGGTATATCACATTTGAAAATGATATTACGCTGGCAGCTGGAATGTTCCTGGGCAGCCAATATAAAAGAAGATACGGAACAGCTCAGCATTTCCGGCGTGGAAGGCGGATTTCAGCTATTTCCATTTGAGCTGTATCAAGCGAAGTACGGCACCCTTTTGAACAGCACAGCCCAGATTAATAAAATTGATAATATTGAGCCATACTATCAGGCGAACAACTTTGTAGATGCCTGTACAGGCGAGCGGAACTTATTGTTAAACCCGGAGCAGGCTATGAAGGTAACCAAAATAGTCGAAGCTCTTATAGAGCAGTGAATCAGGACAAAGTGTCCGATTTGAAGAAAATCCACCAGTTTTGAAGAATCTTATTAAAAAACCAGGCCCCCGGGCTTGGTTTTTTTAGGTTGTCGAGAAACCACTCTAGCGTGTAGAGGTAAATAGATTTCGAATTCTTTGTAAACGATGTTCTTTCATCTTTTTGGGTAGAAGCAGTAAGCTTATAACCCTTCGTTTTCAAAGCGGCGGATTTCATCTTATGCCCAGTACAATCAGCATGTCGCCCTGCTCAATCGTATCG
Organism: Sinobaca sp. H24; assembly: GCF_023845525.1. Taxonomy (NCBI): domain Bacteria; kingdom Bacillati; phylum Bacillota; class Bacilli; order Caryophanales; family Sporolactobacillaceae; genus Sinobaca; species Sinobaca sp. H24. Next base: position 145,720 of record NZ_JALBWT010000005.1, on the reverse strand, counting down.
TTGGGACGAGGGGACACGTTAACGTCTATTTCGTTTAATAGCAAGGATGTGGCCCATATTGGTGGAGTCAATCAGCGTTTTACGGTAGTTTTTTTGTGGCATATACTTCTACAATCGTGTAGTCGTTGCTTAAGTCGATGAAATCAATAACCTTTTCGGAAGTCATATTGTGGGCTACGCGTATTCCCATATCAAATTCCGGGTGGACTACGCGGTCGGCGCCGATTTTATCAAGCACTTTCTGGTGGTATTTATTCTGGGCTTTGGCCCATACAATCGGCACATTCATATCTTTTAATACGAGTGTGGTGAGCACACTTGCCTGAATATGATCACCGATCGCGACGACAACATGGTCAAAGTTGCCAAGCCCTAACGACTTTAAGGCTTTTTTTTCATCTGTCTGGGTAGGTAACATATTCATCCACCTTTTCTTCATCCTGGTCAATGGCGAGAACTTCGTAGCCCAAATGATAGAGTTCACGGCAGATACTGCCTCCGAATCGGCCCAGGCCGATAACGGCAAATTGTTTTTTATTTTTTGGCATGAAAAAGCGCTCCTTTAGATGTCCATTTTTTTCCTACAGCAGAGAGATACCCTGGGGCAGTGTTAATCCGAGGATAACAGTAAATAGTACAAATCCTATCATAAACCGGGTAAACAGCCGGTGTCTGGTGTTTTTAAACAGCTGAACTAAGTAGACTTCGATTAAACCGACGCTGATAAAGCCGCAGGCAATTTTTAACAGCCCGCCCAGATAAACAGGACGGAGGCCAAGCACAAGCCCGCCGGTAAAAATGGCTGGAAGGTACATAAATCGCAGCACGTAGTGAAGAAGAACTGCCGTACGCTTCATATTGGTCTGGTGAAATAGCACCTGAAGGACGGCAGCAATAACAATAAGGTGTATGGTAAGTATTGTATCGGTCATAAAGCCTCTCCTAGCTAATGTAGACGTTTTCTTAATCATATCACGTGTGCTGAATATACAGGAGCAGAGATTTTTCTTTAAATAAAACTCCCGGTACAATCTGCTTTCAATGTATGCTATCTTTAAGAAGACAGATAATTTCATACCACAAGCACTAGGGGTGCTGAAAAGCTGAGAGGGATGTTGTTCATCCTAACCCTGGAACCTGATCTGGATAACACCAGCGGAGGGAAGTGCGGAAGGTTCACCTGAAGAAACAGCCGATCGAGCTGTTTTTATTGATAGAACTGATTTTTCCGCCGCTCCCCTGCTGGAGCGGCTTTTTTGTGTTGGGATTCCGGGATTGTGGTGGGGCAGGGAGGCAGAAAATGAATAAACGGTATAGACCTGAACATCAGGAGACAGCACTGGAATTTCGAGATGTGACCTACACATATAAAGGCAGTCAGAGGACGATTTTTCAACATGTACAGGCAGAGGTGAAGGAAGGTGAATTTGTCAGCCTGCTTGGGCCGAGCGGTTCTGGAAAATCCACGTTCTTCCGGTTGGCAGCAGGATTAAGTCATCCTGATCAGGGCACGGTTCTTCTGCATGGTTCTGTACCTGAAACAAGGCTTGGACGTGTCGGCTATATGCCGCAGCAGGATCTTCTGCTGCCCTGGCGGACTATTTTGGAAAATGGCATGCTTCCCCTGGAAATAAACGGGTCCCCAAAAAAGAAGCGGCGCGTAACGTGTCCGCCCATTTGAAAGCATTCGCCTGGACGGGGTGGAAAACCAATACCCGCATGAACTGTCCGGCGGAATGAGACAAAGAGTGTCTTTTCTCCGGGCGGTAGTAGGAGGCAGTGACATTCTTATGCTGGATGAGCCATTCAGTGCGCTTGATTCTATTACCCGATTTGCTGGGCAGATGGCCGGACAGACGCTGGTTTTCATTACCCATGATATAGAGGAAGCTTTGTTTCTATCGGACCATATTTTATTGTTTACGCAGCCGCCGATAGAGGGCCGTTTTACAGAGATTACGGTGCCGCTGTCAAGGCCGAGAAAAGAAAATGACCGTGACCATCCGGAGCTGGTAAAGCTGAAGCGGGAACTTATTAATAGGATGCGCAGAGAGGGCGGGATAATATGAATCGCTGGAAAAGCGCAGGCACCTCCTATACCGGTGCGGCTCTCCTGGCAGCTGCATTTTTTATCATTTGGGAAGCAGTGGCACGCTGGTACGATACGCCTTATATTCTTCCGGCGCCGTCTGCTGTGCTGCAGAGACTGGGGGAACTTGCCGATATTTTGTTTCTGGTGCACCTTCCGGCGACTTTTCTCGTTATCGTAACCGGCCTCGCAATCTCTATCGTTTGCGGAGTCGGTATTGCCGTTCTTATGAGCCGGAGCCGGGCGGTGGAAAAAAGTGTGTTTCCTTTGTTAATTACGTCACAGACCATCCCTATCATTGCGCTGGCGCCGATTTTCGTTTTGTGGTTCGGCTATTCGATGTGGAGCAAAGTCGCCGTCACGGTGCTGATTACCTTTTTTCCAATTACGGTTGGAGCGTTCGACGGCCTCCGCGCAGCCAGTAAAGATATGGAGGACCTGCTTCGTACGATGGGGGCAGGCAGCTGGCAGATTTTTAGAAAAGTTCAGGTTCCAATGGCCCTGCCTTCTTTTTATTCCGGGTTAAAGGTAGCGGTAACGCTCAGCGTTATAGGAGCCGCAATCGGGGAATGGCTGGGGGCGGATGCGGGCCTCGGTTATTTCAGCCGCAGAATGATGACACAGATGGACGCGGCTGGTGTATTTGCCCCAATTGTTTTGTTGTCTTTATTAGGCATCGGCCTGTTTTTGGGAGTGAAAGCGATCGAATATGCGACAACAAAAAAAGGAGGAAGAAGATCATGAAAAAGATTAACACATGGTTTAAACGATCGGGGATGCTGACTGCGGGGGTTTTGGTGCTGGCAGGCTGTGGGAATGAAAGCGGCGGGGATCAGCAGACAGAAAACAATGAGCTGCAGGAAGTCGATATTATGCTGGACTGGTATCCCAATGCGGTTCACAGCTACTTATACACGGCGCAGGAAAAGGGGTATTTTGAAGAAGAAGGGCTGGATGTAAATATTATGTTTCCTACCAATCCCACCGATCCTCTTAATCTGGCGGCAGCAGGAGAAGTAGATCTTGGCATCACATATCAGCCGGACGTCATTACGGCACGTACTGAAGGGATCCCGGTCGTGAGCGTAGCGGCTATTGTGAGGTCTCCGCTTAATCACGTTGTGTACAAAGCAGATTCCGACATAGAACGACCGAGGGATTTAGAAGGCCTTACAGTAGGCTACCCCGGTATTCCGGTCAATGAGCCGATCGTAGAAACCATGGTAGAAACCGACGGCGGCCAGTTTGACGAGGTCGATCTGGTGGTATCGGCTTTGAGCTGCAGTCTTCTCTTGTCAGCGACCGGGCGGATGCGGTAAGCGGGGCATATATTAATCACGAAGTGCCGGTACTCGAGCACGCAGGCACTTCTGTGGAATACTTTGATCCGGTGGATTACGGAGTTCCGCCATTTTACGAGCTGGTTCTTGTAACGAATGAAGAAACGCTGGAAGAAGACGAAGCGAAAATTAATGCCTTTTGGAGTGCTGCGGAAAAAGGATATACGTATATGAAAAACCATCCAGAAGAAAGCCTGGATATTTTATTCGAAAACGAAGATCAGGAAAATTTCCCGCTTGAACGGGAAGTAGAAGAAGAAAGCCTGGATATTCTAATGGGAAAGATGGAAACAGAGGAAGAAGCCTTCGGAACCCAGAGCCGGGAATCATGGGAGGAGACTATCAGCTGGCTCAAAGAAATGGATTACATTTCCGAAACACCTGATGCAGAAGAAATATTTGTTAACACCGCAGAATAAAAAAGCTTCCGGCTGTCAAAGAGACAGCCGGAAGCTTTTTTTAAAAGGGGCAGGGGGCATTCTACATAATAAGGTAGTCCAGGTTAATGTTAATAGTCTCTTCGAGCTGGTCAATGCCGTATTGATCTTCTACAGAGCCACTGTAAATAAGCTGAATGGACGCAGCGTTATCGGGAAGCTCCACTTTATAATAGTTGGCATTCATCGTTTTCTGGCCCGGCTTTAATGTTTCTTCATCGGCAGGAGAGGCTCCGCGCTTTTCTTCCATCGAGACAGCCTTATCAAGGTGATTGCCGTCCTCGTCCAGGACCCGGATCTCTACAAATTGATCATCGTGAAAACAGGTGATTTCCTCGCTGTTCGGGTTTTCAATATATGGATGGATATAGACAATAGATTCTTCGGGATTTGTATATTTCACGCCAACTTCTACACGTTCGGTTAATTGCTGATACTGATGGCTGAAAGTGGGGGTGACAAAATAATATGCCGTCCATCCAAGTGTAAGAATAATTACAAACGGAATACCCCACTTCATCCATGAAAAACGATTATTCACTATAAGCCCCCTTCAATTACGACCCGTGTATATCTACTATTTATAAAATGTCAGGTTAGTTGTCATTTATTAGTATAAGACAGGCGGGGACCTAATTAGAAGGGATTTTGCAAAGCGTTATATAGTCTTAAAGACCCTGTCATCATATTGAAATGTAAGGCGCCTAATAGGTCCTATTCCGTATAAAAAGGGAAATAATGATAAAAATCCCGCTTATTTGATTATTCTGTGTTTTGTTCAATAGTATTCACAAACTCAAAAAACCCGGGCGTCTGCTCTGATTCGAAGCGGTGGACACATTCCATGCATTTTAAACGAAGATCCTGACGCAGATCTTCCCGGTTCTGGGGCTTCGTCTGCGAAAGTGATTTTTGTATAAAGGGCTCGAATTTCTGCAGGAAGTCATACATCGCCTCCCGATCCTGCTGTTTAGCCTTTTCTGCTAATGTATATAGGGATACTGTCATGTTATCTCGCTCCTTCTAATGGATTGAAGCTGTAATATAAGCGTAAAGTTTCGAAAGGCCCTGGCGCCTGGAGCGGTATACAGCCTGAGGCGTTACGTTGGTCAGAAAGGAAAGGTCAATATCCCTCATTTGTTCTGCATAGCTTTTCTGCAGAATCCACTGCTGGTGCGGCGTTAATGACTGGTAGGCTGCATATAAGGTTCTGCTTTCGAGTTCTTCTGCAAGAAAACGTGAGTGCTGCGGAGGTTCCCATACCGGCTCTTCCCACGTATCACTATCTACAATCAACGGATGGACAGCTTCTCTTTTCCGTTGTTTTTTATCAAATTGTACTGCATGCCAGTGAAGCGATTTTAAAATATAGGCTGTTAATTTCTTTTCCTCCCGAAATTGGATAAACGCTTGATTAAGTGCTTCCCGGGAAGTTTCTTCTGTCTGGCAGACCGCTGCTGTAAAAAGACTGCAGTGATGGGGATCGGCAAGAAACTGTCGGAGAACGGGAGAAGAGAGCGCCTGTTTATGGGTGTGGATATAATAATCAAGCTGAGGGCACTTTCCCAGAAGATGTGATAAATAATAAGCCATGATGTTCCCTCCTTTCTGATATTGCATGCAAATCCAGGGTGATTGTTAAGCTTCTATATGAACAAAAGGTAAATATAGTGAAAAAAACAAACCACTTTACGAACGTTTGTTCTTATTTTATAGGCGGAAGAAAAGAATTGCAAAGTGTATTCAATATTTTGTTAGAATAGACCCTGGCAGAAAAACGAGAAAAGAGGGAATTTATATGAAAATGGCTGCAGGAATTATACTGCTGCTCGTTATAGCAGTGGTATATGTATATTTTGTCCGCACACGTTCCAAAATTAACGGAAATACTTTATATATAAAGCACTCCCTGCAGACGCTTATGCTTCCGATCGATCAGATGAAGCAGATAGAAGTGTCCCAGGGTCCGTCTGCTTTGGAGCATGATGAAGCAAACCGCGTCGGTTCGCCCTATGCCGAAAAAAATAGGCTGATCATTATAATGGAAGACAACACGATGCATGTGATTGCATTAAAAAAAGCCGTTCAGACGGCGGAAATACTGCGCAGAAAAAGCCAGCTCTCCTCATAAAAGGGAAAGCTGGCTTTTTTCACAGGCTGTCTGCGGGGAGCGCTGTGTTTGTTTTTTTGGTTTCTGCGACGAGCAGGACAGAAGACAGTACGAGCAGTACGCCTAGCGTCTGCCATCCATCGAGCCGGTCGCCAAATACGGCAACGCCGATAATAATGGCTACGACCGGTTCTATTGTAGAAAGAATGGAAGCCCGGCTGGATTCAATATGCGTAAGGCCGAGAGTGTAGAGAATATAGGCAAGCACCGTCGGAACAATCGCAAGGCCGAAAGCAAACAGCAGCACCTGAGGCTGGAACAGCAGGCTGCTTTTAGCAGCCAGTCCTCCGGCAGGGATCATCAAAAGGCTGGCGCAGATAAATGAATAGGCGGTAATAGTGATGGAATGATACGTCCGGCTCACATATTTACCGAAAATACTGTAAAGCGCATAGAAAAATCCGGACGCAACGCCGCCCGCGATCGCAAGAGTGGTCACCGTCGTCTGAAAGCCCGGCAGCAGGCCAACGGCAAAGGCACACCCAATGATGGTAAAGCCCAGGGCCAATAGTTTTCTCGGTGTAAGCCATTCTTTAAACAGAAGCCTCGATAAAACCGTAACAAATAGAGGGCCGGTGTATAAAAGAACGACAGCAAGCGACAACGAAGCTTCCTGAATCACTAAAAAATAACAGTAGTTAAAAAATACAATACTTACAATCCCGGTTCCCATAAAAAAGGGAAGATCTTTCATTTTAATTTTCAAATAGCCGGGAAACTTCACGGCAAGAATAAAAACAATGAATACAGCTGAAAAAACAGCCCGGATGGCTACGGTTTCCCATGGAGTAAAGCCTGCCTGATACAAGTATTCAACGAAAAGGCCGATGGTTCCCCAAAGGGAAGCGCCTAAAAGAGTTAAAAGATAAGCTTTGCTGCGGGTCATAGAGGCACCACCTGTTTTATCGGTATTGTTCTAGTGGGAAAGCGTGATTGGCAGGATGCCGTGATCCGTCATAATTCCATCCACCTGCAGGTTAACCAGGCGCTGTAGAGCTTTTTCATCATTTACGGTAAATACGCGCACTGTAATACCCTGCTCCATCAATTCGACCATTTCTTTATCCGATATGGTCTGTCGTTTTACATGGAGGGAAAATACTTCTGCCTGCTGCAGATAGCGCAGAGGCTTGTAGAGTCCGGACGAAACAAGCAGTGCTTTTTCAGGCTCCTTCCATTCTTCATGAAGCGAAACAACAGTAGGATGATGAAAGCTTGAAATAATGACCCGGGAAGCCGGGAGGGCGGGTTCAACAATAGCTTTTACGGCCCGGATAAGGTCCGGCATGGTCTTTAACGGGCCTTTCAGTTCGATATTAACCAGAAGAGTATTCCCGGAAAGCCAGCTTACTACGTCCTCTAACAAAGGAATAGGTTCATATGCGCCGCTAAACCAGGAGCCGGCATCCAGTTTTTTTAAATCATCCCATGTTTTGCTGCGGATCGTGCCTCGTCCATTGGTCGTACGGTTGATGCTTAAATCATGCATTACGATAACTTTGTTGTCCCGGGTGAGCTGCACATCGAGCTCAATTCCGTCGGCTCCTTTTTCTTCTGCCAGTTTAAAAGCAGCCATTGTATTTTCAGGTTTTGCTATTGAAACGCCGCGGTGGGCAAACCATTGTGTCATAGTATCCTCCAATTACAACTATCTAGTTGAATTTTCCTTATTTATCTTATCATAAGCGTAATATGTATGTATTGAATCATTTATTATGCTTTACTCCTTTTAGAATACAAGGATTTCTCTAGGAAATTATTCCGTTTTTTGTTAAACTAAAATAAATACAGGGTATACGTATAAAAAGGGGGCATTGGAATGGAACAGGAAGTGAATGCAAAGCAAACAGTCCAGCCTAATAAACAGCAGATGCTGAACCGTCTGAAACGAATTGAAGGACAAGTCCGCGGTGTACATCAGATGGTTGAAAATGACCGTTACTGCGTAAGATATACTTAACCAAATCGCAGCTATACAGGCAGCCACAAATAAAGTATCACTGGCACTGCTCGAAGATCATACGAATCACTGCGTTTCCAGCGCGGTTAAACAGGGCAATGGCGAAGAATCCATTCAGGAATTAATGACGGTTATGGGAAAAATGCTGAAATAGGGCTTTCAATATACCTATATAGGGTATAAAATAGAAATATACAATACTTTTCAAGGAGGAATTTACATGGCTCAGGAAACACTAAACGTAAAAGGAATGTCCTGCGAACATTGTATAAAGGCAGTCAAATCAAGCGTTGGAGACTTGTCCGGCGTATCTGCTGTTGATGTGGATTTAAAAAAAGGCACCGTATTTGTTGATTACGATGAAACGAAAACAGAACACGGAGATATTGTAGAAGCAATCGATGATCAAGGATACGACGTCGTTTCATAAGCAGGAACTTCCTGCTTATATTTTTCATTGATATATACCCTATAAGGGTATAAAGGAGGCTTTGAAATGGCCACGGAAAAAAATATAACCTTTGATATATCCGGTATGACCTGTGCAGCCTGTGCCTCCCGAATTGAAAAAGGGATGGGGCGGCTTCCCGGTGTGCAGGAAGCCCAGGTGAATCTTGCCATGGAACGGGCGGCCGTTACCTACGATGCCGAGACAGTTACTGAAAAAGATATGGCAGAAAAAATTGAGTCACTCGGCTACCATGTGGAACAGGAAAAAACGGAATTTGATGTAATCGGCATGACCTGTGCGGCCTGCTCTGCAAGAGTGGAAAAAAAGCTGAACAAGCTTCCCGGCGTATCATACGCTGCGGTGAATCTTGCAATGGAGACTGCCTCCGTCGAATATTATCCCGAAGCTGTCCAGCCTGAAGAAATGGAAGCAGCGGTTGATAAATTGGGGTACGAGCTGAAACGAAAAACAGACAGCGGCTCCGAAACCGCTTCTAAACGGGAACACAATGTTTCCGTACAGACCGGTAAATTTTATTTTTCATTAATTCTGGCGCTCCCTTTATTCTGGACCATGGTTACCCACTTTGAATTTACTTCATTTATCTGGGTACCGGCGATGTTTATGAACCCATGGGTACAGCTGGCGCTGGCTACTCCGATTCAATTTATCGTCGGTGCGGCCTTTTACAAGGGCGCTTACAATGCGCTTCGAAACAAAAGCGCCAATATGGACGTGCTGGTAGCTATGGGAACCTCTGCCGCCTATTTTTACAGTATTTATTTAGGTATTGAATGGGCAGCCGGAGGCTCCGTAGGAATGCCGGAGCTGTATTTTGAAGCAGCTGCCGTTATTATCACGCTGATTGTGCTTGGAAAACTGTTCGAAGCACGGGCCAAAGGGCGGACGTCGCAGGCGATTCAGTCCCTGCTCGGCCTTCAGGCCAAAACAGCGCTTGTCGAGCGTGATGGGGAAGAAATTACGCTTCCTGTAGAAGACGTCGTGCAGGGAGATATCGCGTTAGTCAGGCCAGGAGACAAAATTCCGGTGGATGGAGAGATTTTGTCGGGAAGCTCTTCTGTTGATGAGTCGATGCTTACCGGGGAAAGCATGCCTATTGATAAAAAAGCCGGGGATACAGTAACAGGAGCGACCTTGAATAACAATGGCTCCCTGCGCGTAAAAGCTTCACGGGTAGGGAAAGATACGGCGCTGGCTCAGATTATAAAAGTAGTGGAGGAGGCGCAGAATTCAAAAGCAGATATTCAAAGGCTGGCAGACAGAATTTCCGGTATATTTGTACCGACGGTCATTGGAATTGCTTTTCTCACCTTTGCTGTCTGGATGATCTGGGTGGCACCAGGAGAATTTGGAACGGCATTGATTCCCGTTATTTCGATTCTTGTTATTGCCTGTCCATGTGCCCTCGGCCTGGCCACCCCTACTTCCATTATGGCCGGTTCCGGCCGGGCGGCGGAAATGGGAGTGCTGTTTAAAGGCGGCGAATATCTGGAGAGCACGCAAAGCATCGATACGGTGATTCTTGATAAGACCGGAACGATTACGCAGGGACGACCGGCCGTGACGGATATACTGGCAGCGGACCCGGAAAAGCAAAAAGAACTGCTTGCTCTTGCGGCATCGGCTGAGAAAGATTCAGAACACCCTTTGGCAAAAGCGATTGTAGAAAAAGCGGAAACAGAAAAAGCCGGCCTTTATACCGCCACGAATTTCGAAAGTCTTCCCGGACGGGGAATACGGGCGGAAATTGAAGGCAGAACTGTTTTAGCAGGCACCAGAAAGCTTATGGAAGAAAATAATATAAACTTTGATGCAGACCAGGAAGCGGTAAAAGAACTGGAAGGCGAAGGGAAAACGGTGATGCTTTTTGCTTCAGCAGGCACCTATATAGGCGCTTTAGCTGTAGCGGATACGGTCAAAGAAACATCAGCCGAAGCGGTCCGCCTGCTAAAAGAGGCCGGTCTCGAAGTCGTTATGATGACAGGAGACAATGAACAGACGGCTAAAGCAATCGCATCGCTTGTAGGAATTGACAGGGTGCTGGCTGAAGTGCTTCCTGAAGAAAAAGCATTTCACGTTCAGCAGCTGCAGAAAGAAGGAAGAAAAACGGCTATGGTAGGCGATGGGATCAATGATGCCCCCGCTCTGGCAGCAGCTGATATAGGAATGGCGATCGGCACAGGAACAGATGTAGCCATTGAAGCAGCTGACGTGACCTTAATGCGCGGAGACCTTCTCAGCGTAGTGGATGCGGTAACAATGAGCCGGAAAACAATGAGAAACATTAAACAGAATTTGTTTTTTGCCTTTCTTTACAATTCGCTCGGAATTCCGATTGCGGCAGCAGGCCTGCTGGCACCCTGGATTGCAGGAGCAGCCATGGCATTCAGCTCGGTTTCTGTGGTAACCAATTCACTGAGGCTCCAAAAAATTAAACACAGGAGGACGGGCTGATGGATAAAACGATAACGACCTGGGTTGTTTCCGGCGCAGTATACCTTACTGCCGTGATTATTCTCTCTCTATTCCTGGGCAATGGCTCATCTATGTGAAAATCCGGATAACAAAAAAGGAAGCAGACCCCCGGGATCTGCTTCCTTTTCTTACATATAATTAGTTGGCGTTTAGTCCGCCGGTAGCGCTGTATACGTGTCCTGTTACATAGCTGGACTGTTCAGATGCAAGAAATACATAAATGCCGGAAAGTTCAACCGGCTGTCCGGCGCGTTCTAATGGAACAGCAGGAGTTTCTTTTCCGAATTTCGGAATATTTTCCTGAGGCTGACCGCCGGAAATCTGAAGCGCTGACCAGAAAGGACCAGGGGCAACGGAGTTAACCCGGATGCCTTTGGAAGCGATCTGTTTGGAGAGCGCTTTTGTAAAGCCAATAATAGCGCTTTTTGTTGCGCCGTAATCAAGAAGCATTGGGGAAGGATCGTATCCTTCTACCGACGTAGTCGTAATAATAGTACTGCCGGCCGGCATATGCGGAATAGCTTCCTGAGTCATCCAGTACATGGAAAAAACGTTTGTTTCAAATGTAGAAACGATTTGTTCCGTGGTTAAGTCAGCAATATCTTCCACTGCCTGCTGTTTTCCGGCAACCATAGCCAGAAGATCGAGACCGCCCAATTCGCGGACAGCGGACTGGACAAGTTCGCGCGTGACAGATTCATCACGAAGATCACCTGGAAGAAGAACAGCTTTGCGGCCTTCTTTTTCGATAAGTTCTTTTACTTCCTGAGCGTCAGGTTCTTCTACTGGAAGATAGTTAATAGCTACGTCCGCACCTTCACGGGCATACGCGATGGCTGCGGCGCGGCCGATGCCTGAATCACCGCCGGTAATGAACGCTTTACGGCCTGCGAGCTGGCCGGTGCCTTTATAGCTTTCTTCCCCGCAGTCGGGCTGTGGATCCATATATTTTTGAACGCCTGGAGGGTCCTGATATTGTTTGGGATAATCGTTATTATAATATTTAGTTCGTGGGTCTTGAACCATGAATGAAAACTCCTTTTGTGTAATAGTTGCATACTGGTTTTCATTTCCTTTTCAAGACCGTTTCAAACATCGCTGTTGAAATTTTTATCACTCCGGTATTTGTTTATTCTATTTTTGATCGATTTCGAATTTGCCAACCAGGCCGTTTAACTCTGCAGCCAGAAGATGGAGCGTTTGGGCGATAGCGTTAATTTCTTCACTCGAAGCAAGCTGCTGCTCGGAAGCAGCGGCGATTTGCTGGGTGCTGCTTGTCGTGTTCTGTGTGAAATAGAAGCGATGCTCGTAAACGAAGCGGAAACCTGTTCAGAGCCGGCCGCCATTTCTTCAGATACGGCTGCCATATTTTCTATCTGGCCTGCGACCGTACTTGTGCGTTCCACAATTTCCTGGAATGTCATCTTCGATTCTTCAGCAATGGAAAGGCCTTCTTCCACTTCTGCTGTCACCGTGCTCATTGATTGGGAGGATTCGGTGATATCGAGCTGGATTTCTTTAATGATTTTAGCAATCTGCTTGGAAGAATCCTGGGACCCTTCCGCCAGCTTTCTTACTTCATCGGCTACAACGGCAAAGCCGCGGCCCTGCTCGCCGGCGCGTGCGGCTTCAATGGCTGCATTCAGCGCCAGAAGATTTGTCTGCTCGGCAATGCCGGTAATGACCTGCAGAATTTTTTCGATTTCCTGTGAGCGTTTATTCAGCGAGTCTGTAATAGTTGTGGAGTGCAGCACGGACTGCTGAATGGATTTCATTTTCGCCAGGGTTTCCTGCACGCGCTCGTCTCCTTTTTCTGCGATTTCGAGCGTCCGCCCGGCATTATCGGAAATAGAGGAGGAGCTGTCGGCCATCTGCTGTACGCCTTCTGTCATTTCCTCCATAGACTGGAGGCTCTCCATTACACCTTCCGACTGCTTTTCCGAGCCGGCTGCGACTTCTTGAATAGAAGCGGTAATTTCTTTTGTCGTATCGGTGGACTGGCCTGAACTGGCCAGCAGCTCCTGGGAAGAAGTGTTGACGAGCTCGGTTCCGACAGCCAGCTGTGAAACTAACTCCTTCAGGTTCGCAGTCATAGCGTTACTGTTAGCAGCAAGCTGTCCGATTTCGTCTTTGCGGTCGACAGTCAGGTCTTCTCCGGTAAGCCTGCCGTCTGCGACGAGCTGAACCTGATCTGCTACTTTATTTAAAGGATTGCTGATGCTCTTTGCAATAAAAACAGCAGCTGCAACGATAAGAACCGCGGAAATAAGAATGGCTGTAATGCTGATCCATTGAATAGAATCAGTGGCAGCAAGAACATCGTCCATAGAGGTGACGGTAAATAAAGAAAGACCGGCTGCAGCTATCGGCGAGTATGCCACAAGGCTTTCACTGCTTCCACTTCCTACAGTAGAAAATCCGCTTTCGGTTTTCCCATCTTCCACCAGGCCGTTCCATTCCCTGCCCAATCCGGCTTCTTCTACAGACGAGCCGATCAGCTCTTCCTGTGGATGAACCTGAATAATATTCTGCTGGTCTATGAGAATAGGTTCAGCTGAAGAAAAACCGCTGTTTTCATCGGTTAAAAACTGCGTAACAACGGTTTCGAAATTAACGGAAGCAGACAGAACGCCTATGTTGTCTCCGGCATCATTGACAACAGGTGCTGCTACAACTACGATGCGGTTTCCCGTAGAGTTGGAAGTGAGCACCTCGGAAGTTGTTTCTTCCCCGTTCATTCCGTTTTGAAAATAGTCGCGGTCTGATAAGTCGAGCGTATCAATATTTTCAGCAATCGTATGGGCACGGACGATACCTTCATCATCAGTGAAAACGACGGTCTCATAGTTGTCGTTCTGGGCCTGGATTTCATTTACGAGCTGCAGCTGGGTATCGGGATCATTCCCCCGGATATCGCCGGTGCCGGCCGCGATGCGTATTTCGTCCATATGTTTATCAAGCCAGCTGTCCATCGCCTCTGCTGTGTACTCCGTAGAGGCCTGTACGGACTCCTCTTCCTTGGCAATAATCTCATCACTGCTTGTGTAAAACAGCAGAAAAGAGACAATCGTAACCGGGAGAAGGCCGATAAGGAGAAAATAAGTAATAAGCTTTCCTCGTATAGTAGATAAGGTGAACCGTTGTTTTGCACGTTTCATTCGTTGTCTTCCCTTCTCAACAATATGTAAATAATAGTCCATATATCCCGAAAAATAATAAATGAAGATAATTTAAAGGACTTTATACTTATAATATCGACAGGAAAAACATATTTTTTATAAAAAGAATGAAAAGAATTAAGGCTTTCTTCTTTTAACGATTTGTAAGAAAATAGATACTAATAGAAATGAAAGGGGATCCGGCCTTGCTGTATATAAAAGAACTCCAGGAAGAAGATACAAAAGAAGCCGGCCGTTTTCTGCTGGCAACGATGGAAGAAGCTTTTCCTCATCCGTTGTCCGAAACGGCCAGGCTGGATGCATTACATATGAACGAGCGGCTTGTTCAACCGCAGAGAACCGCTGTATTTGGGGCTTACGTAGATGGAGAGGCTGCAGGCACAATAGCGGTCCGGCCATATGATGACAGAATTGCTTCTATCGAGGGCAGATATGACCTTAAAGAAACGTGTGAAATTATTAAATGTTATGTGGATCCGGCTATGCGGAAAAAAGGAATAGGTACCGCTTTATTACAGGAGCTTCTTCATTTCTGCAGACAGAATGACTATCATATGCTCTATCTGCATACCCAGTTGTTTTTAGAAGGAGGCCTTTCTTTTTGGAAAAAGCAGGGATTCAGCATAGTTGCAGAGGAAAATGATGAATGGGAAACGGTACATATGGAAGGAAAGCTTGCTGTTATTGAGCAGGCAGTCCAAAAAACAGAAACAAATGCAGCGGGAAATTAAAAGAGAAATATCTATTCTGTCTTCCGTACAGCAGTTTTTCTGAAGCAGGTGGTATAATAAGGAAAAACCTGTAATAACGAGGCAGGACGCAGGAGGCGTGGCCGGTGTAAATCAGAAGTAAGATATACAGCCTATAAAAAAATTTAAAAAGCAGGAGGTGAATCCCCGTGCAGAGCGGGGATTTAATTGACCATTCTTAATTTATTTTTTGTAGCAGCACTGATTGCATTGACGGCCTTTTTCGTAGCCACGGAATTTGCCATTGTCAAAGTACGTTCTTCCCAGCTCGATCAGCTGATTGCAGAAGGAAAGCCGAGAGCCCGGGCGGCTAAGCATGTAACCGACCGTCTTGATGAATACCTGTCTGCCTGCCAGCTGGGTATTACTATTACAGCTTTGGGACTGGGATGGCTGGGGGAGCCTACAGTGGAAAGGCTGCTGCATCCTTTTATAGAACCACTTGGCCTGCCGGGATCTATTACTACCATAGGCACCTTTCTGATAGCCTTTCTCGCCGTGACATTTCTGCACGTAGTAGTGGGAGAACTGGCGCCTAAAACGCTTGCTATACAAAAAGCGCAGCAGGTTACGCTGCTGACCGCTAAGCCCATCCGCCTGTTTTACCGGATAATGTTTCCTTTTATATGGTTTTTAAATGGTTCTGCACGCCAGCTGACCAAAATGGTTGGTTTAAAGCCGATGTCCGAAAATGAAGGGGCGCATTCCGAGGAAGAGTTAAAACTTATTCTCTCCGACAGTTATGAAAAAGGGGAAATCAATCAGTCCGAATTCAGCTATGTAAACCGGATTTTCGAGTTTGATAACCGCCTGGCAAAAGAAATAATGGTCCCCCGCACAGAAATGACCGCGCTCTTGTGACGGATACTTTAAAGGAAAGCGTAAATATAATGACGACAGAACGTTTTACAAGGTACCCGCTTTTAGAAGGCGATAAAGATCATATTATCGGAATGGTGCATGCCCGTGATATATTAAGCTACTTATACGTCGAGGAGAATCATATGCTGGAAAAAGAGCGGCCGCTGGAGGAGTTTGTCCGGCCGGTCATTCAAATGCTCGAAACCGTACCTATCTCGAAGCTTCTTCTCACTATGCAGAAAGAAAGAACTCATATGGCGATCCTTCTGGATGAATTTGGAGGAACAGCGGGGCTTGTGACCGCAGAAGACATTATTGAGGAAATCGTTGGGGAAATTCAGGATGAATTTGATATGGAAGAGCATGCCTTAGTCGAGAAGCTGGGAGAGGACCATTATAAAATAGACGGCAAAGTTCTTATTGAAGAAATCAACGAGCTGCTGGCTGTTGATATTATGGCAGAAGAAGTGGATACGATTGGGGGATGGGTGTTCTCTCAGAAATATGACGTAGCCGAACAGGACAGGCTTTTATTTCAGGAGTGGATTTTCCAGGTGAACGAAATGGATAACCATCAAATTAAAACCATTGAAATCAGAAAAGCAGATCCTTCTACCGAAGTTTCATCCGGCCTATAGATCCGCATCAAAAGAACAATAGCAAATAAATACAATGGCCAAATGTGAACTTTTTTTTACAATTTCAGTGAAAACTGCTTGATTTTTTCAAAGAAGAGAGTATGATAATCTCAATAAGGAGATGATCACATGATTGCAGCACATTTTCTGCAAAGCTTTCGCTTTGTTATGATGGGAGCAATGGGGCTTACAGCACTAAGTCTTGTCACGTTCCAGTGCGTTGAGCTGTATCACGCATTGATGACAATGTTCCACAAATAAGTCTGTATATAAAAAAAGCCGTTCTCTATCGCAGAGAACGGCTTTTTGGATACATAAAACCAATGGCACAGCCGTCGGTTTTATTCGTTCATCTTCCAGGAAACTTTCAGGGAGTCTGTAATATACTCTGCGATTTCTTCTTCTGTCAGATGATCGGTGGATACTTTCGAACTGTGCTCGGCGTATATCATTTTCCGTTTGTTAAACAGATCTTCGATTTCTTCCATACTGCGCCCCTGCAGTACGGGGCGGCTTTCCATAAGCATGTGAAGACGTTCATTTTTCCATACATCCCAGGTAATATCCAGATAGATTACGATACAGTCTGCCATGCAGGCTTCACGGACTTCTTTCTGCATAAAAGCACCACCGCCGACAGAAATAATCTTCAGCTTCTGACTGGCATAATGCTGAATCAGCTGCTTTTCTTTTTCGCGGAATTCTTTTTCGCCTATGGTTTTGAAAATTTCCGGAACCGGCATCTGGTATTCCTGTTCAATGGCTTCATCGATATCTATGAAAGACCGGTACAGCTTTTTTGCTACAAGCTTTCCTATTGTCGTTTTGCCAACGCCCATAAAACCAATAAAAACGATGCTTTTTTCTCTAAGTGAACATTCGTTTGTCTGCATAAAAAGCTCTCTTTCCTTTATAGAATGTCTTTGTTTTCTCTAAAATGAATTGTAACATATTCCTGATTTGCTGCGCTAAAGCCGCAGGTGATCCGCAAGAAAAAAAGAATAGAAAATCAAGCATAAGCAGGCCTATTGGAAATCCCGTGATTATTTCCCGTGAAAGTGTGGAATAGAAAATAGAACGCATACATATAAGAGAGGGGATGTCATTTATTATGGAAAAAACAGAAGCAATTATAGAAAATTCCCTGAACGCATTAATGGAGAATAAGAGTTTTCTTCCCGATTTACAACAGGAGGATAGAAAGAAAGCTTTCTCATCTCTTCTTTCTATTCTTTCTACTCCAAACCATATCCATAAATCATTTCTCCGGTGACGCTCCGTGATGATAAAGTAGTCCGGATTCCAGCGTTCCGGGTGCAGCACAACAATACAATGGGTGCTTATAAAGGGGGTATCCGGTTTCATGAAAGTGTAAGTGAAGAAGAGACGATTACGCTTGCTTCATTAATGTCTCTTAAGAATGCTCTGCATGATGTACCGTTCGGAGGCGCAAAAGGCGGTATTTCCATTAATCCACGGGATTATAATAAAAAAGAGCTGAATCTTATCTGCAAAAAATATGTACAGTATTTTGCTGACATTCTCGGCACGGATAAGGACGTGCCGGCCCCTGATGTGGGATCAAGCGAAAGGGAAATGGACTGGATGATGGCAGAGTTTAAAAATATTCATCCCGGCGAGTCCTACCGCGGAAGCTTTACTGGAAAAAGCGTCCTTAATGGAGGATCGCTGGGTCGTAAAGAAGCTACAGGAAAAGGAGTTTACTTTACGTTCCGCTACATCCTTCATGATTTCCTTAAAGAGCATAAAGGCGATTATCCTGACAGCACAAACCCGTTTTTAAAAACGGCTCTGCAGTATACGGAAAAACCTTTGAAAATTGCGGTGCAGGGATTTGGAAATGTTGGTTCCGTTACTGCTCTGGAAGCGTATCGCTGCCCTCATCTAAATAATAAAGTAGTGGCTGTCAGCGATAGAAATGTCACGCTCTATAACGAAAAAGGATTGGCAGTCCCTGAGCTTGCTGCCTTTACGAAAGAAAATGAAGGAGATCTTCCCCGGACTTCCGAAGAAATCAACGGATTGGGTATAGAAGCTGAAATCATGGGACGCGACGATATTGTTACGATGGATGTTGATGCTTTGTTTTTTGCGGCTCTTGGCAATGTGGTAGACGAGCACAATATGAAAGACATTAAAGCTGAACTGCTTATTGAAGGAGCAAATACGCCTATTACAGCAGAAGCAGATAAATACTTAAGCGATAAGGGTTCCGTAATTATTCCGGATATTCTGGCTAATGCGGGAGGCGTTATTGTTTCCTACCTGGAATGGCTGCAGGGAAGAGAAACAACGATGTACAGTGAAGAACAGGTGTTTAAGCAGTTGTTTGATAAGATGAAGCATACGATGGATACTATTCTTCCACAGTTTTTCGGAGATCCTTTTCCTCTCCGTCAAAACTGCTTTATTCATTCGGTAACCAAGCTGTCGACTATTCTTTATATCCGGGGAAAACTGTATTAATAGGAAAAGCAGATTTATTTTCTCTCTTTTTGATCGGGCGTATAATAGAAGTACACCACGAAAAGGGGGGAAAGACAAATGGATATATCTTTATACAAAGATGTCATTAAAGATGAACGAGGCAATTATTACAGAGCAATAGCCTACCGCAAGAAAAAATTAGTACTCGTGCACGCTTTTATAGATCTTTCCTTTGATACGGTTCTGGAATTTACCCAGAGTTTTCAGGAAAAGCACCGGGAGTATGAGCACCAGTTTCTGGGTAAAGAGCCGATGGACAGGCTGCGTCATGACTATATGTCTGCCCTCGAAAACCGGGATGGTATGCATTTGTACAGCCTGGAGGAAGTAGAAGAATACTATGAAATTGAGTTTATAGATGCTATTGAATTTTTCCGCCATACTCAGGCAGGAAGACCTGCCCTGTAAAATTCCCGGCGTGTATAAGTGCAGATATTGAAACAACAGGAGCCTAAAGAGGCTCCTGTTGTTTTCATGTGTCCTTATTCTATACGATTATCTTTTTTTAGCGTAGGCGCCGTTCAGACGGAGAATATTATCAATTTTTTTCGTATTGGGCCCTACTACACTAAGCGTTTTATCCTTAATGCTGATAACGGTATAGGGAACAAATTTCTGACCGGCTTCGCCGAATTCCTTATTTGCGGCCATGTCATTAACGATATCTTTTTCGGTATAGGCAATATTTTGATTTTCCAGCCACGTCTTAACTTTTAAACAGGATTCACAGTTTGGCTGTGTAAACACGTCAATAGAATAACTCAATGGGTTTCCTCCTTATTATTTCGAAGAGTTTGATTTATCTGCGTTGGCTTCCCTAATGCTTTTCCATTCTTTTACGATAAGAATACAGGGAATGACAGAAGCTAATAAAAAAGCAATAGTCCAGGCTGTGTCACCTGTCTGAAAATGGTTGTAGGCAAAAAACAGCCCAAATCCAATAAACAGGCCTAAATATAACATTTTTCCAATCTGTACGATAGAAATCTCCATGCAGACACCTTTTCTTTCCAGATATTATTGTTTAAGATTTTCCCTTTTTAGTCACTGTCATTATAGCAAAGAACCTGTATTAGAGCGAGATTCCTGTTTTTTTAAGCCGGCTGGGGCGTGTATAAGGGTTTCGAGGAGGCAGAAAAAGGATACATACACTAAAGAGATAATAAATAAGCTGAATGGTAATCGACGCACTATCATTTTGCCCAAAGATGGAGGAGATGTTATGAAAAATATTTCAAACTGTACCTGGAGCCTGGTTGCTGTTTTTGCTGCAGTGGCCGCTGTTGTTCTGGCAGCCAGCTGTAAGAACAAT
This sequence comes from Sinobaca sp. H24, assembly GCF_023845525.1. Classification (NCBI taxonomy): domain Bacteria; kingdom Bacillati; phylum Bacillota; class Bacilli; order Caryophanales; family Sporolactobacillaceae; genus Sinobaca; species Sinobaca sp. H24. Next base: position 125,530 of record NZ_JALBWT010000005.1, on the reverse strand, counting down.
CAAAATGAGCTGCCGCAGCGCTCAGAAAAGGAAGAAATCAGCAATTCCCAGAAAATAGATAAAAGAGAAAGCGTAGATGCTGCAACCGATCCTTCAGAAGAAGGTCTTTCCCAGCTGGATTCTGCCCACAAATCAGAGTGGCAGGCCAACGGCTTTCCCCAGACACATAGAGGTCTTGAAGAGCTGGAAAAAGCGGAAAACAAAAACAAATAAACAACCTGCGGCCGCCCTTGAAAAAAGGGCGGCTTTTTAGTTAGGAAAATCATTTAATAAAAGAAGTGTCAGCGTTCTTCATTTTGGGAATACAAAAGTCATGAACGATAAAAGGAGAGATAAGTAAATGCAAAGAGTATACGTAACAAACGCATCGACTTCAGAAAAGGATCTTGCTTTTACTAAAGCTGTGCTTGAAAGCGGAGACGGCCACGGAACCACAGACCAGCTTCTGCACGTAGATGGTCTCCTTGATGCAGATGAACTGGAAGGAAAAGAATTTCAGCTGACGTTTAAGACAGATAAAAATGAAGAATTAACAAAAAAAGTAAAATATGATACGTCATTTCAGCCTAACTACGGTCAGACTACATTTATCGTTAAACCGTAACAAACAGAGGAGCTGCCACTTTCCGGCAGCTTCTTTTTTTACAGCGGATGACTTATAATTGTCAAATTTACTATGTTTTCCTGTGATCTATATCACACTGTTATGAAGAAAGACCCACTATACTAAAGGTAGATAGAACATTACCTTTGAAAGGGGAAATGAACGATGGAAAATTACAAAAAAATTCTGGCAGCGGTGGATGGATCGGAAGAGTCTAAAAATGCTTTCAAAAAAGCAATTGCGATGGCTCAAAAAGAAGAGGCGGAACTTGTTATCTGCCACGTTGTCGACACCAGCTCCTACAACAGAATTGAACACTACAGCTCTGCTTTTATTGCGGGTCTCGAAGACTATGCAAAAGAACTGCTCGAAGACTATGAAAAACAGGCAAATGATGCAGGAATCAAAAAAGTAACAGCAGTACTGGAGCACGGTTCCCCAAAAGTGAAAATTCCTAAAGAACTGGCCGGTAAATATGAAGTTGACCTGATTATTGCGGGTGCAACCGGTCTCGGGGCGGTTGAGAGATTTATTATTGGAAGCGTCTCCGAACAAATAGCGAGACGGGCAAAGTGCGATGTGCTGATTGTCCGGATGACAGAGCAGGAGTCTTAACAGAATTTTTCAATTTACAGCTTACAGAGAAAATTAATACTTGCCCAGCCTTAAAAGAAGAATGGTTCTAATAGGTAACAGATCGCTCTTATGAGAGAAAAACATGAGTAGTTTATCATTTAAATTACACTGCTATGCACAAGGAAAAGTAGATAGAACATTATCTCTGAAAGGAGAAATGAGCAATGAAAAACTACAAAAAAATCCTGACAGCGGTGGATGGATCAGAAGAGTCTAAAAATGCTTTTAAAAAAGCAGTTGCGATGGCTCAAAGAGAAGAAGCGGAACTTGTTATCTGCCACGTGGTGGATAGCAGCTCTGCCTTTGTCTCTGAGCTCGAAAAGTATGCAAAGGAACTGCTTAACGACTATAAAAAACAGGCAGATGACGCAGGAATAAAGAAAGTAACAGCAGTACTCGAGCGTGGTTCCCCAAAAGTGAAAATTCCTAAAGAACTGGCCGGTAAATATGAAGTTGACCTGATTATTGCAGGTGCAACCGGTCTCGGGACGGTTGAGAGATTTATTATAGGAAGCGTCTCCGAACAAATAGCAAGACGGGCAAAATGCGATGTGCTGATTGTCCGGATGACAGAGCAGGAGTCTTAACAGAATTTTTCCAATTCCGACGTACAAAAGAGCTTTGTTCCTGTTATGATAAAGGTAAATAGTAAGGGGGAATGATAACCATGACCTTTGCTTCTTCCGTTGAAAGCCGGGCCCGCTTGAAAAACAGCCAGGCCGTCCGGGACTTCTTATATGATGATCCATTCCGCCGGCTTCAGAGCCGGATGCAGCGGCCGGTGATTCATAAGTGCCGCGGCAGTTATCTTTTTTTCGAGGGAGATCGTGCTGACGATTTTTATTTTATTCGAAAAGGAAAGATCAAACTTCAGAAAACAACGTCTGATGGCCGGGAAATTATCTATGCCATCATCAATGAAGGAGACCTGATCGGTGAGTACTACGGCGAGACCGACGGTTCGTACAGTTATGGCGCGGTCGCTTTGGAAAAAGTAGAGGCTCTGGTTATTTCGGCCGCTTCTCTGGAAGATTTAATGCGGGAGTCCGGAGAGTTTGCTGTCGAATTCTCAAAATGGATCGGCAGAAAGCAGTATTTGTACCAAAAAAGGTGCCGGGATCTCCTTTTATTCGGCAAAAAAGAAGCACTTGCTTCCGTGCTGCTGGAACTGGATGCTTCTTTCGGGATCCCCTGCCCGGAAGGAAGAAGGCTGTCTGTCAGGCTGACCAATACGGAAATAGGGGCGTTGATCGGCCTGACCCGGGAAAGCGTAAACCGCTTTTTAAACAGCTGGAAGCAGGAAGACGTTATTGATTTCAAAGAAAATCATATTGTTATTAAGAATATTCGTAATCTTCAGGCTTTGGTTTCTAAATAAAAGCTTCCTTTCTAAAACCGGTGAGGTTGTCTGCACCGGTTTTTTGCTATACTAATAAGTATGAAAAAAGGAATAAAGGAGTAATTAATGAAGCTATTATTAATGAGAGCAGCGGGCCTGGCCCTATTTTTTATGGGGTTTCTGCCCATTGCCGGCATTACCGGCTATTATTTTTTAATACCGGTTCAACCTGTGGCTCTGGCGGCTACAATAATGGGAAGTGCCCTGCTTGTTCTTTCGACGGCTTTTCGTCCGGCCCGGGAAAATTAGGCGGTTGAAGGAAAAGAAAGAAGAGTTGTCAAAAATAGAGGAACTATATACAATAGTACAGTGTAAGAAAATCGTATGTGTACTAAGCCTTACGAGTTTATATCTTGCAAATATAAAACAATAGGTGATAAAAGATGGAAGAAAATCAGGAATACCGTGTATTATTGTACTATCATTACGTAAATGTTGAAGATCCGGAAACAAAAGCCGCTGCCCATTTAAATTACTGTAAGCATATTGGCTTAAAAGGCCGTATTTTTATTGCGCCGGAAGGTATTAACGGTACCGTTTCCGGAACCGTCGAACAGACAGAAAAATACATCCGGGCTATGCGGCATGATGAACATTTCGCAGAAACCATTTTTAAAATAGATGAAACAGAAGGTCATGTATTCAAAAAAATGCATGTCCGTCCCAAACGGGAGCTGGTTTCCCTGCGGCTCGAAGATGATATTGATCCGAAAGAACAGACAGGGGACTATTTAAGCCCAAAGGAATTCTATGAAGCGATGCAGCGCGAAGATACAGTTGTACTGGATGCCCGTAACGACTATGAATACGATATCGGCCACTTTGAAGGCGCGGTGCGTCCGGATATTCGTTCCTTCCGGGAACTGCCGGAATGGATAGAAGAGAATAAAGAACAGTTTGAAGGAAAGCAGATTCTAACGTATTGTACCGGCGGTATCCGTTGTGAGAAATTTTCCGGCTGGCTGAAAGAAGAAGGCTTCGAAAATGTCTCCCAGCTTCATGGAGGTATTGTCACGTACGGAAAAGATGAAGAAGTAAAAGGCGCCGGCTGGAACGGTAAATGCTATGTATTTGATGAACGCCTGAGTGTTCCCATTAACCAGGTGGAGCATGTTGTTGTAGGCCGCGATCACTTTGACGGCGAGCCCTGCGAACGCTACGTCAACTGTGGAAATCCCGAATGCAATAAGCAGATTCTCTGCTCGGAAGAAAACGAAGATAAGTATATGAGAGGCTGCACGCATGAATGCCGCGTCACCCCAAGAAACCGTTACATTATCGAGAACAAGCTGTCTAAAGCGGAAGTCGATGAAAGACTTGAAGCGATAAGCAGGGAAAAGATCCAGCACGCTTAGGCTTATAATCTTATAGCATGAAGCCGAGTCCGCCCGGCCTCATGCTTTCTTTATATCATTAAAACTACATAGGAGTGAAATAAATGAATAAGGCGTCTAACCAGCAGGTCAAGCTGAAGCAGATGGATGAGCAAATTAAGCAGTCGGGCAGGCCGGTTCCGGAAACTGTGCTGGAAACGGTAAGAAAGGTTTTTAATATGGACCTCAAAGAAATCTCTGATAGAGGAGAAGGCCGGCTGGAGGAGCGTTACAGTGACGAGGTAATGGAAGCAGTTGGAAAGCGCCGGCAGCCGATTACTGATGCAGAGATTATGAACCTTACAAAGTGGGAGGTGCTCAAAGACTGCCTGGAGCAGGAAACGGTACCTGATGGAGACAGCATACGGGAGTGGATAGATGCGGTATTTGGCATTAATCTTAAAGGCGTCGCATCATTGGAAGAAGCCAGAATTTCCGTTTATTCCAAGGGGATATGGGTGTCCCGCCAGCCGGAGGATTTAATTGTTATTGATTCAGGCAGAGGGGATATTGATGTGCATGTGTACCCTTCTGAAACTTATAAAAAAGCAGAAGGAACAACAGAGCTTCCTGCTTCCCTGCAGGAGGCACTGCTCTCCCTGGGGTATACTCATATGAAAGAAACTGATTCGTTTTATTACAAAAATGAACATAACGAAAGTGTGCCCCCGTCTTTCAAAGGCCGGACGATGGCTGTTATTTCGGAAGCCACCGCTTCTTTGGCATAATAAAAGCCTCTGCACATGGCAGAGGCGGAGATGTTATGCTTTTTCTACGATATAAGCCTTTTTCTCAATGTATTCTTTGCCGCCGATTTCTTTAGAGTGATCGAAGTATCCCTGTACTTCATGTATCACCTTAAATTGACGGTTGGGATCACTGAATAAATAATTCTCATTTGTAGCGATCAGCGTAACGTGCGTATTTTCTACAAAGCTGTCCAGCTCTTTGGCTGTATAATTAGCTCCGATTTTTAGTGATTGTCCTGCCTGGCTTCCCATGAAAAAATCCTCCTTATAATATCTTATATTGTTACGCATTACCCTTTCTCAAAAAAAATATGCAGATTTACCGGAATTTCTAAAAGGAGGAACACGATGAATATAAGAAAAATGACCGAATCAGATATACCGAAGGTACAGGAAACGGCAGAATCATCCTGGCGCGAAGCCTATGAAGGGCTGATCGAAAAAGATGCGCAGGACCGCTTTCTCGAATATGCATATTCCAGCCAGATGCTGAAGATGAGACTTAAGAGGTCAGCGTTTTTTGTGGCGGAAGAAGATGATGTAGTTTCCGGATTTATTAATGTTACCTACCCAAACGGAGACCGGGAAAGCGTTCTGGCCGCTCTGTATGTGCGCCCTGAATATCAGCGCATGGGTACCGGAGAAGCTTTATTTAAAGCGTGTTTTGACGTGCTCGAAGAGGCGGACGTCCTTACCTTAAACGTGGAAGCTGAAAACGAAAAAGGAACGGCTTTTTACAAAAAGCATGGGTTTGTGGAAGTAGAAAGAATGGAAGAGACGATAGGAGAAGACACGTTTCAGTCCATTCTTATGAAAAAATCCTTTCTTTCGTAAATAATGACCAGCAGAGCCTGCCGGAAGAAATGAAATGTGAATTCAGGCAGTTTCCTGCATAACCCGCTTTTTCTTCGGGAAAGAGAAAGCAAACGGATAAATGGAAGGAGCGGTCTTTATGTATATATTTTCTGAAGGAGAGATCCGCAGCTGTATCAAGCTTGATAAAAACACGCTTAGCGTAATTGAAGAGGGATTTGAAAAACTCGATAACGGAGAAGTAACGATGCCGCCTGTGCTGCGGGTGGATATTCCTGAAAATAACGGAGAAGTAGACGTAAAAACAGCATATGTAAAAGGATGGAGCCAATTTGCTTTAAAAGCTTCCTCCGGCTTTTTCAATAATCCTGGGAAAGGGCTTCCCAGCCTGAGCGGGATGATGCTGTTATTCAGCACAGAAACGGGCATCCTGGACGCTTTTCTTCAGGATAATGGCTATTTAACAGATATTCGTACAGCATTAGCCGGTGCTGCCGCTTCTAAATATCTGGCTCAAGAAGGACCGGTTCGTGCCGGAATCATCGGTACAGGAGCCCAGGCCCGTTTTCAGCTCCGCGCCCTGGCTCTCGTCCGGGATATCGAGGAAGTGCGCGTTTATGGGCGCCAAGAAGAGCGGGTACAGGCCTACATTGGAGAAATGGAAGAGGAATTAAAGGTGCCGGTAAAAGCTGCTTCTATTGAAGAGGCCGTGCAGCAGAGCAATGTAGTTATTACGACGACTCCTTCCAAAACGCCGCTTATAAAAAAAGAATGGCTTCATCCGGGACTTCATATTACGGCGATGGGGTCAGACGCAGAAGAAAAAAATGAAATAGCGCCGGAAGCCCTGGCCGCAGCAGACATAAAGGTTTGCGATTCCAAAGCACAGGTCTTTCGCCTTGGCGAGTTCCATCATGCAGAATCAGCCGGCCTGCTGGCGCCTGGTGACCCTTCCATTGTAGAACTTGGCACGATTATCAATGAAAAAACACCGGGCCGTACTTCTTCCGATCAAATAACCATCTGTGATTTGACAGGCACAGGGGTTCAGGATACGGCTATTGCTGTGCAGGCCTTTAAAAAGCTCCGGACGGAAAATAAGGGCACTGTATTTGGAGAGTAGAACCACGCAGGATGCGATGTCAGCCGATGTCGCATCTTTTTACGCATTCACCCGGAAAAGCAGGGACCGTTTTTTGATTGTGCTTGCAACGCCAGTAGTGACACGCTACACTTTATCATATTGGACAATAAGACAGAACAGCAGAAGAGGGGAGGAGAGCAATGGAACCCAGCGCCAAAACACCAGTGAACGTAGAAATGGTCACAAAAATTACCCAGGATGGGGAAAAGGATGAAATCCGCCTTTCCGCCAAAGGCAGTCTCGTTCACAAAAACGAGTGGATATACGTATTATTTACGGAAAAGCTGGAGGAGATGGGCGAAGTCAACACTACGCTTAAAATAGGGGATTCAGAAATGCTGATTCTCCGCTCCGGATCTGTTTCGATGCGCCAGTTATATATCTACGGGCAGATGACAGAAGGCACATACGAAATGCCTTTTGGGAAAATGGCCACAGAAGTACAGACCCATCACCTTGCGGCTTTATGGGAGGATAACGGCCGTTCGGGCAGGATACAATTCGGCTATGACCTCAAGCTGCAGGGAGAAGAAGCAGGCAGGTACGACATAACAATTGCGATAGAGGAGGAAAAATAAGTACATGAACATTGCAGAACAGATGAAAAACACACTAAAAACAGAAATTATAAAAGCCGTTGAAAAAGCCGGCCTGGCTTCCGGGGAAGAGATCCCTGAGGTAGTGCTGGAAACGCCGAAGGATAAGGCACACGGGGACTTCGCCACTAATATGGCGATGAAGCTGGCAAAGATCGCCAAAAAACCTCCGCGCCAAATCGCAGAAGATCTGGCAGCTGAGATAGATAAAGATGCCGCTTCCATCAAAACGATAGACATTGCAGGACCAGGATTTATTAACTTTTTCCTCGATAACAGCTACTTAAAAGACATTATTCCGGCTGTGCTTCAGGAAAGAGAAGAATACGGCTGGACCAACCATGGAAATGGCAAAAAGGTGCAGGTGGAGTTTGTCTCTGCCAATCCGACAGGGGATCTTCATCTCGGTCATGCGCGTGGAGCGGCTGTTGGTGACTCGATCTGCAATATTCTGGCCAAAGCAGGATATGATGTGTCCAGAGAATATTATATTAACGATGCCGGGAACCAGATCAACAACCTCGCTTATTCGATTGAAGCCCGCTACCTGGAAGCGCTGGGAATGGAAAGCAGCATGCCGGAAGGCGGCTATCAGGGAGCGGATGTAAAAGGTTTCGGGGAAGACCTTGCAAAAGAACACGGCGATAAATACATCAGCATTGATGAAGCCGAAAGGCTCGCCTTTTTCAAAGAGTACGGCCTGAAGCGCGAAATGGAAAAACTGAAAGAGGCTCTTCAGGAGTTCCGGGTGGAATTTGACGTATGGTTTTCCGAGACCTCTCTTTATGAAAGCGGGAAGGTACAAGCGGCTCTTGAGTTCCTTAAAGAGAAAGGCGAAACCTATGAAGAAGGCGGAGCTGTATGGTTCCGTTCGACGGAATATGGGGACGATAAGGACCGGGTTCTTGTGAAAAATGATGGCAGCTTTACCTATCTTCTGCCGGATATTTCTTATCATAATAATAAGTTTGAACGCGGATTTGAACAGCTGATCAACGTATGGGGCGCCGATCATCACGGCTATATACCTAGAATGCGTGCGGCCGTCCAGGCGCTCGGATATGACAAAGATCAGCTTGCTGTAGAGATTATTCAAATGGTGAACCTTTATGAAAACGGCGAACGGATTAAAATGAGCAAAAGAACAGGAAAAGCCGTAACGCTTAAGGATTTAATGGAAGAGGTAGGAATAGATGCAACACGTTATTTCTTTGCGATGAGAAGCCCGGACACTCATCTTGATTTTGATTTAAGCCTGGCTAAATCAGAATCCAATGAAAATCCCGTGTATTATTCTCAATATGCCCATGCCAGAATTTCAAGCATTCTTCGTTCCGCCGAGCAGAAAGGTATTCCATATAATCCCGAAGCAGAGATTGAAGAAATCGGCACCGAAAAAGAGATGGAGCTTCTAAAGAAAATCGGGGAGTTTCCAGAGACGGTGGTGTTTGCGGCGGAAAAGCGTGCGCCGCACCGGATTACCAACTACCTGCATGAACTGGCCTCAGCCTTCCACAGCTTCTATAATGCAAACCGCGTCGTGGATCCGGAAAACGTACCGCTTTCCCAGGCGCGCATGAAGCTGGCGGCTTCCGCACAGTATGCACTGAAAAACGGGATGACGCTGATTGGCGTACATGCTCCTGAAGAAATGTAAAACAAAACAGCTGTCCTTTTTCTTTTCGGACAGCCTTAAGATTCCAGTTATCTCTTCGTGATAACTGGAATCTTTTTTTATTGCTGGCGGAATCGTTTGAGCAGGGGCAGTTTCCAGAAAAAAGAGCGGGCCGGTTTTTCCTCAGGTTCCTGCTGTTCCTGGTATGTTTCAAAAAATAAATCTTTAACAGGGGTCGACGGTGGTACAGGCGGATCAAGTGACACGATATCCCCTTCTGTCATATGAATCAGTTCCGTATGGCATTCGGGCAGCTCTTTTACGAGATCGGACTGGAAAGCAAGTGCCCGCTGCAAAGTGGGAAATGATGCCTCCAGCATACCGTTTTCTTCTTCTGCTGACGAAGACTGCTCTACTGTTGTTTCAATCAAAATTACCTTATAGTGAGAGGCCATAGCCATTCCTGCCTTCCTTGTAAATAAAAAGCCGTTTTTTATACAATACCCGTAAAAGCAGGGCGGTAAGCCGATCGTCCTTTTTCGAATTTTATTTAGATTTTATTACAATAAGCGCAGGTCATACAGATAGGTTTTTATTTATGATACATTGAAAAAAGTAAAAAAACAGGGGGAGATGAGATGAGAGAAAGAGAAACGAGCCTGCTGTCTATTTTTATGATTTCGCTTCGACTCGGCTTGACTTCATTTGGAGGGCCGATTGCCCACCTGGCTTTTTTCAGGCAGGAATACGTGGAGCGGAGACGCTGGCTTAAAGAAAAAGAATATGCCGATCTCGTTGCGCTGGCACAGTTCATTCCCGGGCCGGCAAGCAGTCAGGTCGGAATGGGAATAGGGCTCCTCCGGGGCGGCCTGCTAGGGGCATTTATCTCTTTTCTCGGGTTTACACTGCCTTCTGTAGTGGTGCTTATGGTGTTTGCCCTTGCTCTGCAGAGCTACGGCCTGGCAGATGCCGGCTGGATTCAAGGGTTAAAAGTAGTCGCAGTAGCTATTGTAGCGCAGGCGCTGATTGGAATGGGGAGAAATCTGGCGCCGGATCGGAATCGGGCAACGATCGCTGTACTGACGATTATTGTGCTGCTAGTCTGGCAGACAGTATTCAGCCAGGTTGTTTTAATTGCAGCAGCAGGTGCTGCCGGGTACATATTATATAAAGGAAAAGCTAATGAAAGCACAACTCCGATGCCGGTTCCCTTATCGAAAAAAACCGGCGCCGGCTTTCTGGCCGGATTTGCCGGTCTGCTGGTGATACTGCCGCTTCTGCGCCCGTTGGTGAACACATGGTGGTTTGACATGTGGGACAGCTTCTACCGGGCTGGAGCACTTGTGTTTGGAGGCGGCCACGTCGTGCTCCCACTCTTGGAAAGAGAAGTCGTTCCAGCCGGGCTCGTGACGGCTGATGAATTTCTGGCAGGGTATGGAATGGCTCAGGCGGTACCGGGTCCGCTGTTTACCTTTGCTTCTTATTTAGGCACCGCAGCATCCGGTATTCCCGGCGGCATACTGGCAACAGCGGCTATTTTTCTTCCTGCTTTTCTGCTGATTGCCGGAGTGCTTCCTTTTTGGAATACAGCGAGGCAGAATCGCTCCATGCAGGGAGCCCTGTACGGGATTAATGCATGTGTAGTAGGCATTTTAGCGGCAGCCTTTTATGATCCTATTTTTACGAGTGCCGTCCAGAGCTCCATAGAAGCGGCCCTGGCCGTGCTGTTGTTTGGACTTCTGGTTTTCTGGAAAGCGAAACCATGGGTCGTCGTACTCGCAGGGGCACTGCTCGGCCAATTATTATTATAGAAAAGAGGGAAATGAATGACGGCAGGCCATGTTTTTGAAAAATTATTTTTGTGTGGCGAAACAGAGGCAGAAGAGGCGGCTCAGCAGATGCATCCAGACTACGTGATTGATCTGCGGGCGGAAGCGGAACAACCGCTGCAGGGAGCGGTTTCTAAAGAAGGAACGGTTTCCTTTGCGCTTGTAAACGGAGGGCCGACACCTCTTGATGAAATGCAGAGGGCCATTGCTTTTACAGCAGAAGCAGTAAAAAATAATAAAAGCGCGGTTCTTCACTGAAAAGGCGGAAAAAGCCGCACAGGTAGTGTGGCCGCAGGCGTATTACTGGAACTGGGCATTGCAGAAAAAGTAGAAGAAGCAGAAGCACTTGTAAGGCAGGCCAGGTCGGAAGCGGTTCTGGACAGACATGCAAGAGAAGCGCTGGAGAAGCTATATAAGTAATAAAAGGGGACAGGCTCTTCAGCCGGTCCCCTTTTGTTATCGGTTGGACATGAATTTAATCATTTCCGCCAGGTCGCCCAGGATTTTTTCGAGCCGCTCAATTCTTTTTTCAAACCGCATCAGCAGGTAAACAGAAATCATAATGGGAAAACCGAAGTTGGCCACCAGATGAATGAACATCGGAATATCATACAGGGCGCTCATACGAATTCCTTTCCAGGCAGCTTTTAAGCTTCGTTAACGCCTGACGGTTGATTTTGGAGACACCCTGCTGGGTAATATGAAGACATGCGGCGGCTTCTTTTGTCGTTAATCCTTTATCGTACAAAAGCTGAAGCACTTCAATCTGTCTGGGGGTCAGGAACGAAAGTCCTTCATACAGCTCCTTGTTTTCTATTTTTTTCTCAAGATGCACTTCTCTCTCGGCTACCTGCGCTTCCAAAGACAGATCTTCTTTGACAGCAGTATGGGAAAGAAAGCTTTCTTCATAATCGTTCCCACCGTCATGATAAACATGTTTATCTGTATATCTTCGCTGTTTTTTATCAAATTGAACGGCTTCCCAGCGAATCGTTTTACTGACATACTGAAGCAGACGAATACTGCTCAGAAAAGAGTGAAAGGCGCGGTCAAGCGCTTCTTTAGCTTCAGATGAAGAGTGACAGGCATACTCGGCCAGCAGCTGCCGGTGGGGATTTTCCTGCAGAAACGATTGAATAAGCGGGTGATCCAGCACGGCATGCTGATTTTTCAAATAGGTTTCCATGGCAGGGCAGGGACAATGTTCATTTACGGTGAGGTCTTTCATAAACTGGCAGGTCATGTTGTTCCCCTCCTTACTCTATAAAGGGGGAAAATAGAAAAAATAACAACCTAAATAAGAACGTTTGTTCGTTTTTTATGATTTATCTTGATAAAATACGTGTTCTGCTCTTATTTCCTGCTTTTCAACATATAAAAGGCCAAAGGAATAATACGGCAGTTTTCTTTTGTCCGTAACAGAACCGGGATTAAACAAAAGAGTTTTATTTACATAGCGGAGCAGAGGCAGGTGGGAGTGGCCGAACAGAATACAGTCAGGAGCTGTTTCCATGTCAGAAAATGCAGCCACGGCCCGCTTTTCTGTTGTTAGACGCTCCCCGTGTCCATGAACAAGACCGAAAGTGAGGCCGTCGGCAGTAAAAATTTCCCGTTCCGGGAGGCGGGCCCGCTCTTTTTCCCCGTCAGTATTGCCGACGACGGCTTTTACTGGTGCAAAATGTTCAAGTTCCTGCAGAAAAGCAATTTCCTGAATATCTCCTGTATGAACGATAAGGTCACAGTTTTCTATTTCCTGTATCAACCTGGAAGGAAAGCGGGCGCCTTTTTTAGGCATATGGGTGTCCCCGAGAACTACAATTTTCACAGAAGCGGCTCCTCTCATTATTGAATATAGAAGATGAATAAAAAGTGTAGCAGGAAAGGACAAAAAGATGAACTATACAGCGGCATTTGATCTTGGTACCACCTCGATTAAAGGGATTCTAATAAATAAAAACGGAAGTATTAAATATACCGAAGAAAGAGACATTCATACGTACTATCCGGAAAAGGGACATGTGGAGCAGGATCCGGAAGAGTGGTGGGAGCATTTCTGTTCTATTCTTAAAGAGTGGCAGAAAAGCGGCGTGGCCGCCGCTGACATTCTGGCTTTATCATTCAGCGGACAGATGCAGGACTGCATTCCCATAGATGTGCAGGGCCGGCCGCTGCGCCGGGCAGTACTATACAGTGATGCAAGGGCGGACAGTGAGGCGGATGAACTCTCCGGTCTTTTTTCCACAGCGGAAAGCAATCCGTTCAACGGCACGATGCTTCCGCCTAAGCTCCTGTGGCTGAAGCGGCATGAACCGGAGCTGTTTGAAAAAACAGCCTGCTTTCTAGTTGGAGCAAAGGATTATATTATTTACAAGCTTACTGGAAATGCCTGCACGGACCCTACCACAGCGTCCACTACGGGAATGTTTCATTTGAAGAAGCAAAGCTGGATGAAAAAAGAATTAACTACCTGCGGCCTGCCGGAAGATAAACTTCCGCTCCTTCATGCAGCACATGACACGGCAGGCAGTGTTCATAAAGAAGCTGCCCGGGAATGCGGGCTTTTATCCGGTCTCCCCGTATTGTGTGGAAGCGGAGATGCAGGAGCTACTACAATTGGAGCAGGGGCGGCGGCAGCCGGACAGGCCTATGTATATATGGGAACGACTGGATGGATTGCCAGCGTCAGTCCGGAACTGGACCACCACCGCGAAGGAATCTTTCAGCTGCTGCACCCGTCAAAGCAGGCTTATATCGTCATTGCCCCTTTGCTTAATGCCGGAAGCGTGCTGGAATGGGCAGCAGAAACCTGGTACGGAGAGGAAGCATACCCTTATCAAAAGATGAGCGAAGAAGCAGCTCTCGTGAACGGACCTTTTCCGGATCTGCTGTTTCTGCCGTATCTGCAGGGTGAGCGGTTTCCGGTGCAGGATATGGAAGCATCTGGAGTATTTACCGGCATAAAAAAAGAAACCGGTCGAAAGGAGCTCGTGCGTGCCGTGTATGAAGGCCTCGCCTTTCATGTGCTTCAGTCCCTGGAACAGTTTTCAGACGGAAAGAATAAAGAAAAAGCTGTTCCGCTGATCGGAGGAGGCGCCCGCAATGAAGAATGGTGCAGCGTGCTGGCGGATGTGACAAATAAAAGCTGGACCATCCCCGCAGACATGGATCTGCTTCCGTGCCTGGGGGCGGCAGCACCGGCTTTTGTTTATCTAGGCTGGTCGCCTGATTATGATGCTTATACAGCAAACGTTCTGGCCCGGCATGAAAAACGAAGATACAATGCCGGCGATTCAAAAAAATACGAAGCGCTTTATACCAAATATAAAATGCTGTATCCTTTATCAGTTCACATGTGAGGTGCCTGGAGGCTTTCTGCATGCCCTGATTTGAGCGTCTCCGTTTAGTTTGGAGGTGATTTTTTCGGGGTATCTGTCTTTTAACGATGTTTCTAACTTATTCATTTTTTGTAAGCGCTTAACAAATAATGAGGAGGAAAGAAAATGGCTAATATTAATCACCCGAAGCCGAAACTGTACGTCATGGACAACGGCCGCATGAAGATGGACAAAAATTTTATGATCGCTATGCACAACCCGGCAACCGTAGACAATCCGAATGCACCGGCTGAGTTTGTAGAGTTCCCGATTTATACGGTGCTGATCGATCATCCTGACGGGAAAATTTTATTTGATACTGCCTGCAATCCAAATTCGATGGGGCCGGAAGGCAGATGGATAGAAGCCACCCAGAAAACTTTTCCATGGGAGGCGGGGGAAGAATGCTACCTGCATAACCGGCTTGAACAGTTGAACGTCAGGCCCGAAGATATTAAATATGTAGTAGCGTCCCACCTTCATCTCGATCATGCCGGATGCCTGGAAATGTTTACAAATGCCGAGGTGATTGTGCATGAAGATGAATTAAATGGAGCCCTTCAGAGTTATGCCAGGCATAAGCAGGCGGGCGCGTATATCTGGGCAGATATAGATGCGTGGATCAAAAACGGCCTGCAGTGGAAAACGATCCGTAAAAATGAAGATTTTCTCAAGCTGGCAGATGGGGTCACGTTGTTAAATTTCGGGAGCGGCCATGCATGGGGAATGCTTGGACTTCATATAAACATGCCCGAGCAGGGCGGTATTATTCTGGCTTCAGATGCAATTTATACAGCGGAAAGCTATGGGCCTCCGATTAAGCCGCCGGGCATCATTTATGATTCAGTTGGATTCGTCCGAACCGTGGAGAAAATAAAAAAGCTGGCAGATGAAACAGGGTCCCAGATCTGGTACGGCCATGATTCCGCGCAGTTTAAACAGTTCCGCAAGTCGACAGAAGGGTATTATGAATAATTACCAAAAAGGAGAAGTGAGAGCATGACGGATGCAAAGCTTGTCTTTACCCCGCTTTCCTATACAGGCTGGGGATCTCTTTCCCATCTGGTGGAAGAAGTGGAAAAGCACAGCCCGGCACGGATATTAGTCGTAACCGATCCAGTGCTTCAGGATATTGGAATAGTAGAAAAAGTAATTTCTCCTCTGAAAAATCAAAAGTATGAAACAGACGTATATACAAAAGTAGTGCCGGAACCACCTATTGCGGCAGGGGAAAGCCTGGTCGAATATATTAGAAAAGGCGGTTATGAATTAGTTATCGGTCTTGGCGGGGGAAGCGCTCTTGATATGGCTAAAGCTGCGGCCGTGCTTGCCACCCATGAAGGAACGGCAGAGAGCTATTTGAATTTAAGCGGGAACCGTGAAATCAGCAGCAAGGGACTTCCTAAGATTTTAATTCCAACGACCGCCGGAACCGGATCAGAAGTAACCAATATCGCGGTATTCAGCCTGGAGAGTACAAAAGATGTTATCACTCATGACTATCTGCTGGCGGACGCGGCCATTGTAGATCCGGAAATTACGATGAGCGTACCTGCGAAAGTAACGGCCGCTACCGGGGTGGATGCATTGACCCATGCGATGGAGGCGTATATTTCGAAGTTTGCAAGTCCTGCAACGGATGCCCTGGCCCTGCATGCGATCAAGCTGATCGGGCGTTCCCTTGTGGCAGCAGTAAAGGATGGGAATGATAAAGAAGCCCGTTCGGATATGAGCCACGGCAGCTATATTGCGGGACTCGCTTTTTTCAATGCAGGGGTGGCGGGCGTTCATGCGCTCGCTTATCCACTGGGCGGACAGTTTCATATTGCCCACGGGGAATCGAACGCTGTCCTGCTTCCCTACGTAATGAGCTATATCCGTAGAAGCAGCGAAAGGCGCATGAAAGAAATGTATGAAGCTCTTGGTTTTGATGGAAGGGAGTTAACAGAGGAAGAAGGATCAAAAAAATTGATTGAAACTCTGGAAAATCTTGTAGAAGAGGTGGGTATTCCCAAAACGCTGCAGGGCTTTAATGTACCTGAATCTGCACTGGATTCGCTCACCGACGACGGGGTGAAACAAAAAAGAATCCTGGCACGAAGCCCCCTCACGCTTGAAAGAGAGGATATCCGGAAAATTTATGAATCGGCGTTTACCGGCAGCCCAATAGAAGCATAATAGCTTTTTTAAATAAAAAACCAGCCTGCCTGTGCAGACTGGTTTTCTGTGTGAAAATAAGCGATTCAGGTGTTTGAAAAGCAGCATCACATAAAAAAGATAAAATATTTTTATGACTGAATGTTCATTCATTATGTTTTTTGTTATACTGTAGTTAATAAATAATAAAAGAGCGCTGACTGGTTCTTTATATAAAATGAAGAATCACATTTTGAAAGGAGCGATACATCTTATGGAAACATTCATCATCGTTAACTGGATTGCCTTTATTCTTGTAACCGCTTACGCATTGTTCCTGTTCGGCCAGCTTGTGTATACGCGCTATACGTATATAAAGCTCGGAAAAAAAGCGGAATTTGACCGCAGCACGAAAGAACGCTGGAACGATATCGTCGTCAATGTATTCGGCCAGAAAAAATTATTAAAAGACAAAAAAAGCGGTATTATTCATATTATGTTTTTTTACGGATTTCTACTCGTTCAGTTCAGCGCGATTGATATTATCTGGAAAGGACTGGCCGTAGGTTCGCACCTGCCGCTCGGGCCTTTGTATCCAATATTTACGCTGTTCCAGGAAGCTGTTGTCGTTATGATACTTATCGCCGTGGTATGGGCGTTCCACCGCCGCTATGTGGAGAAAATCGTACGCTTGAAAAGAAACTGGAAGGCAGGGCTTGTGCTTATTTTTATCGGCGGGCTGATGGTCTCAAAAATGCTTGCCAAAGGCATGGAATTTATTTGGCTCGATAAATCGTTAACCGGCTTTGAGCCGATTGCATCTGCGATCGCTTTTGCGGCCTCACCTTTAAGCGCCGGAGCGGCCGGCCTGCTATTCTACGTATTCTGGTGGGCTCACCTGTTGTTTCTTCTTACATTCCTTGTCTACGTTCCCCAGTCCAAACACGCTCATTTAATTGCGGGTCCTGCCAATGTATGGCTTGGTCGGACAGAGCCGGTAGGGAAATTAGCATCCATTGATTTTGAAGACGAGACGAAAGAAGAATTCGGCGTAGGGAAAATTGAAGACTTTAATCAAAAGCAGCTCCTTGACCTATATGCCTGTGTGGAGTGCGGGCGCTGCACGAATATGTGTCCGGCAACGGGAACAGGAAAAATGCTTTCCCCGATGGATCTGCTTCTTAAAATGCGCGACCATTTAACGGAAAAAGGGGCTGCTGTTACTTCCAGGTCACCGTGGATGCCGGCCTATGCATTCAGCGGCACAAAAGGAAACCAGCTGGCCGCTCAGAGCCCGGAAGAAGCGATGGATGCCTATCATCCAAGCCTGATCGGCGACGTGATTACAGAAGATGAGATCTGGGCCTGTACGACCTGCCGGAATTGCGAAGACCAGTGTCCGGTGATGAATGAACACGTTGATAAAATTATCGATCTCCGCCGTTATCTTGTGTTAACGGAAGGCAAAATGGACCCGGATGCCCAGCGCGCTATGACGAACATTGAGCGGCAGGGAAATCCTTGGGGAATCAACCGCAAAGAAAGAGAAAACTGGCGGGAGACACGGGAGGATATTGAAGTGCCGACCGTAAAAGAAATGAATAAAAAGGGAGAAACATTCGAGTACTTGTTCTTTGTAGGGTCGATGGGATCTTATGACAAGAGAAGTCAGAAGATTGCTCAGTCCTTTGCGAAGCTGTTAAACGAAGCAGGCGTCAGCTTTGCTATTCTCGGAAACAAAGAAAAAAATTCAGGGGACACCCCGCGCCGGATTGGAAATGAATTTTTATTCCAGGAGCTTGCGGCTGCCAATATCAGCGAATTTCAGAAAAATGATATAAAGAAAATCGTAACGATTGATCCGCACGCGTACAACATGTTCAAAAATGAATATCCGGAATTTGGTCTTGAGGACGTAGAGGTGTTTCACCACACTGAACTTCTGGCCGAGCTGGTAAAAGAAGGCAGGCTGAAACCTTCACATGAAGTTAATGAAACCATCACCTATCACGATTCCTGCTATCTCGGACGATACAACGAAGTGTATGATCCACCAAGAGATATTCTTGAAGCCATTCCGGGCCTTACGGTAACGGAAATGGAACGGAATCGGCAGGATGGCATGTGCTGCGGAGCAGGCGGCGGCATGATGTGGATGGAAGAAGACAAAGGAGAGCGGGTCAACGTGGCCAGAACGGAACAGGCGATGGACGTCAATCCTTCCATGATCGGAAGCGCCTGCCCATACTGTCTGACGATGCTTTCCGACGGAACAAAAGCCAAGGAAGTAGAAGAGGATATCCAAACGATGGATATTGCAGAAATA
Organism: Sinobaca sp. H24; assembly: GCF_023845525.1. Taxonomy (NCBI): domain Bacteria; kingdom Bacillati; phylum Bacillota; class Bacilli; order Caryophanales; family Sporolactobacillaceae; genus Sinobaca; species Sinobaca sp. H24. The sequence goes on along the minus strand of NZ_JALBWT010000005.1, from coordinate 106,936 downwards.
TTGGAACTGTCAGTAGTAGGAAAAAAACAGGCGGTATAGGAAAAGAAGGGCTCTATGGTTGAAATGGAGCCCTTTTTCTCTAGTTTCCCCTAAGCATGGGCGCTGCAGGGGGTCTTGCCTTTTAGGCAGAATTCTTATACATTTATAATAAAGAAAACGCTTTCAATTAAATGAGCGAGCGTTCGCTCAATAAAAAGCAAGGAGACGGATAAAATGGAAAAAACAGCAATTATTGGCGGTGCGAGAACACCTTTTGGCAGATTCGGAGGAGCCCTGCAGCCACTTCCGGCAAGCAGCCTGGGGGGTGAAGCTATTAAAGGAGCGCTGGAAAGGGCCGGAATCGACGCAAAAGAAGTAGAAGAAGTGCTGATGGGAAATGTGCTGCAGGGAGGCCAGGGCCAGCTTCCGTCCCGGCAGGCGGCAAGATATGCCGGACTTCCCTGGGAAACCGAAACAGAAACGATAAATAAGGTCTGTGCCTCCGGGATGCGGAGTCTTACACTCGGTGATCAGATGATTAGAGCCGGTGACAAAAGCCTCGTCATCAGCGGCGGAATGGAATCGATGAGTAACGCTCCTTATTTTTCCGATACGGCCAGATGGGGAACGCGGATGGGAAATACAGCTCTCAAGGATATGATGGTTCATGACGGGCTGACTTGTTCATTCCGGGACGTTCATATGGGCGTTTACGGGGGAGAGGTTGCTGACAGCTACAATATTACAAGGGAGCGCCAGGATGAGTGGGCGCTTAGAAGTCATGTCCGTGCCGCGGCTGCAATAGATAACGGCTGGCTGGCCGAAGAAATAATAGGAGTTGGCGTGCCGCAGAAGAAACAGGAACCTCTGACGGTGCTTGATGATGAAGCACCTCGAAGAAACACAACGCTGGAAGGCCTGAGGGGGCTGCCCCCTATTTTTTCCAAAAGCGGAACGATTACAGCTGGAAATGCTCCCGGTGTGAACGACGGGGCATGTGCGATGGTATTAATGAGTGGAAAAGAAGCGGAAGCGAGAAGAACACAGCCTCTTGCCTGGATTGAAGCGCACACCGCTCTGGCAGTAGAGGCGGAGCTTTTTCCTAAAACGCCGGGACTCGTAATTCAAAAGCTGCTGCAGAAAACGGGTTACAAGCCGGAAGATATCGATCTATTTGAAATAAACGAAGCATTTGCCGCTGTAGCGCTGGTCAGCAGTGATATAGCCGGTCTGGATGAAAATAAAATCAATATTAACGGAGGAGCGGTAGCGCTGGGCCATCCGATTGGAGCCAGCGGTGCCCGGATTATTCTCACCCTCGCTCATGCATTAAAGCGCAGGGGCGGAGGCCTTGGAATTGCAGCAATATGCAGCGGCGGAGGCCAGGGAGATGCCGTTTTAATCAGAGTTGACTAACAGGAGGATGCTATGAATATAAAAACAATAGCCGTAATTGGCGCAGGGCAGATGGGGTCAGGCATTGCCCAGGTGTATGCAGAAGCCGGCTACAAGGTGTATTTATACGATATCAGCGAAAAACAGGTGGAAAAAGGGCTCGAATCGATTCAGAAACGCCTGGAGCGAAATGCAGCAAAAGGCAGAATTACAGCGGGAGACCAGGAAAAGACAATGGGGAATCTGCATGCTTCTTACGCCTTAAGTGATGTGGCCGGGGCCGAATTAATTATCGAAGCCGCTTCTGAAAAAATGGAGATAAAAAAGCGATTTTTGCCCAGCTCAATGAGGAAGCGCAGGAAACCGCTATTTTGGCGACCAACACGTCTTCTCTTCCCATTACCGAGATTGCAGCTGAAACGACAAGACCCGACCGGGTCATCGGAATGCATTTTATGAATCCGGTACCTGTTATGAAGCTTGTCGAAGTCATCCGCGGCCTGGCTACAAGCGGAGAAACGACTAAAGCTGTTATGGACGTGATTCAAACACTGCAGAAAACAGCGGTCGAGGTTCAGGATTCGCCGGGTTTTGCGGCCAACAGGATTTTAATGCCGATGATTAACGAAGCAGTGTTTACGCTGCATGAAGGAACAGCTGATGTGGAAGGAATTGATAACGTCATGAAGCTTGGTATGAATCATCCAATGGGGCCGCTGGAGCTTGCTGATTTTATCGGACTTGATACGTGCCTGTATATTATGGAAATTCTGCACGAAGGGCGGGGCGAAGACAAATATCGTCCTTGTCCGCTGCTGCGTAAATACGTAAAAGCCGGATGGCTCGGCAAAAAGACGGGACGCGGGTTTTATGAATACAACTAAAGAATAGGGGCGGAAAAATGAATCTTCGATGGACGGACGAACAGCAGATGATGCGGAAAACAGCCAGACAGTTCGCTGAAAAGGAAGTAGCTCCTGAAGTAGCACGTATGGAAGAAGAAGACCGCTTTCCGGCCGAGCTGGTGCAGAAAATGGCTGGACTGGGCTTTATGGGAATCCCGATCGCTGAAGAATGGGGCGGAGCAGGAATGGACTTCCCATCCTACATTCTGGCAATTCATGAAATATCCAAAAAAAGTGCGGCACTTGGCGTTATTTTATCGGTACACACCTCTGTGGGCACGACGCCGATCGTTCATTTTGGGACAGACGAACAGAAAGCACATTATCTCCCCAAGCTTGCATCGGGAGAGTATCTTGGAGCATTTGCTCTAACAGAAGCAGGCTCCGGAAGTGACGCGTCCAGCTTAAAAACAACAGCAGAAAAGAAAGACGGCCGGTACGTGCTGAACGGTTCCAAAGTGTTCATTACCAATGCGGGAGCCGCGGACACCTATATTGTGTTCGCATCTACCTCGCCCGGCACCGAGGCAAAGGGAATCAGCGCATTTATTGTCGAAAAAAACTTTCCGGGCTTCTCTGTAGGGAAAAAAGAACGGAAAATGGGCATGCACGGATCCAACACCTGCGAAATTATCCTGGATCAATGTGAAGTACCTGTTGAAAACCTTCTCGGAAAAGAAGGCGAAGGGTTTTCGATTGCCTTATCAAACCTTTATGCAGGACGGATCGGCATTGCCGCACAGTCGCTGGGCATAGCGGAAGCGGCTCTCGAAGCTTCCGTCGCCTACGCTAAAGAACGCAGACAGTTCGGGAAGCCGATTGGCTCGATGCAGGGTATCAGCTTCAAACTAGCCGACATGGCTACAAAAGTGGAAGCGGCCCGGCTTCTCGTGTATCAGGCAGCCGATGCCTATGAAAAAGGAAAAGCGACCGCACAGTCGACCTCGATGACCAAGTTGTTTGCCTCCAAAACGGCTGTAGACGTATCAGTGGAAGCGGTCCAGGTATTCGGAGGCTATGGCTATACGAAAGAATATCCGGTGGAACGCTTTTTCCGTGATGCCAAAGTATGCGAGATTTATGAAGGAACGAGTGAGATACAGCGGGTAGTAATTGGAAAAAGCCTGATGGCATAAAAAGGAGAGAGAGAAATGGACTTTGGACTCACAGAAGAACAGCAGATGATCAGAAAAATGGTGCGCGATTTTGCTAAAAAAGAAGTAGCACCGACCGCAGAAGAGCGGGACGAAGAAGAGCGGTTTGACCGCAGCATTTTTAATAAGATGGCAGAGCTCGGACTTACCGGTATACCGTGGCCGGAAGAATACGGAGGTATAGGGGGCGACTACGTAAGCTACGTGATTGCCGTAGAAGAGCTTTCCAGAGTCTGCGCCTCAACGGGCGTGACTTTATCAGCACACCTTTCCTTAGCAGGCTGGCCGGTTTATACTTATGGAACAGAGGAACAAAAACAGAAGTATTTAACAGCGATGGCTGCCGGTGACATGATGGGAGCCTATGGGCTGACAGAGCCAGGCTCCGGGTCCGATGCTGCCGCGATGAAAACAACAGCCAGAAAAGAAAACGGGGAGTACATCCTGAACGGCTCCAAGATATTTATCACAAACGGAGGCGAAGCAGATGTTTATATTGTGTTTGCGGTAACAGATCCGGCTCTCAAACATAAAGGCGTGAGTGCGTTTATCGTAGAAAAAAACTTTCCCGGTTTTTCAGTCGGAAAGAAAGAAAAAAAGCTCGGCATCCGCTCCTCACCCACTACCGAAATTATATTTGAAGACTGCCGGGTGCCGGAAGAAAACCTGCTTGGACAGGAAGGTCAGGGATTTGCCATTGCGATGAAAACCCTCGACGGCGGACGCAACGGCATTGCCGCCCAGGCGGTGGGAATAGCGCAGGGCGCACTGGATGCTGCTGTTGACTATGCGAAAGAACGAAAGCAGTTCGGAAAGCCGATTGCCAGCATGCAGGTATTTCATTTAAGCTCGCGGATATGGCAGTTAAAGTAGAGGCCTCCCGACTGCTTACTTATCAGGCAGCCTGGAACGAAAGCGAAGGAATTTCGTATGGAAAAGAATCGGCGATGTCGAAGCTGTTTGCAGGTGATTCGGCGATGGATGTTACGATAGAAGCAGTTCAGGTATTCGGAGGCTACGGATACACGAAAGATTATCCAGTCGAGCGGTACATGAGAGATGCTAAAATCACCCAGATTTACGAAGGGACAAATGAAGTCCAGCGTCTCGTTATTGGTAAAATGCTGCTCAGCGACTGATAAATACAGGAGGAGAAGCATGCAGAAGAAAAAAGTGCCTTCAATGGTAAAAGATGAGCAGCTCATACAAATAAGAAGAGAACAGCTGATTAAAGGAGCGGTAAAGCTTTTTAAGGAAAAAGGCTTTCATCGCACGACGACGAGGGAAATGGCAAAGGAAGCCGGCTTCAGCATCGGTACGCTGTATGAATACATCGGCTCTAAAGAAGATGTTCTCTATCTGGTCTGCGATTCGATATATGAAGAAGTAAGGACCCGTCTGGACGCCCACCTTGCAAAAAATGAAGCAGGGATGGACCGGCTCAGGCAGGTTATTGCTTCACTTTTTAAAGTGATGGACGAAATGCAGGATGAAGTGCTCATCATGTACCAGGAAGCCAAATCTCTTCCAAAAGAATCGTTGTCTTATGTGTTAAAAAAGGAAGCAGAAATGACAGCACTCGTAGAAAGCGCTGTTCGTGAAGCATCGGAACAGGGCAGCATCGCGCCTCTTGATCCGACGGAAATGGAAATACTGGCTAATAATATTATGGTGGCCGGACAGATGTGGACATTTAGGCGCTGGACCGTGCAGAAAGCCTGCACGTTATCAGAATATACGGCTGTGCAAAGCAAACTGCTGCTTTCCAGCCTGACAGTGGAAGCAAAGTAGTTTAGAAACGGAGGAATGCAGCATGGCAGTACAGGAGATGCATACATTAAAAAATCCGGTACGGTTTGTGACTGCTTCCAGCCTGTTTGATGGACATGACGCCTCGATTAATATTATGAGGCGCCTTCTTCAGGCAGGGGGGCAGAAGTGATTCATTTAGGGCATAATCGTTCTGTTGAAGAAATTGTAAACGCTTCCATACAGGAAGATGTTCAGGGTATTGCGATTTCTTCTTATCAGGGCGGACACATGGAATACTTTAAATACTGCTACGACCTTCTTCAGGAAAAAGGAGCCGGTCATATCCGTATTTACGGCGGAGGGGGAGGGGTTATCAACCCTCCTGAAATTAAAGAGCTTCACGAATACGGAATCGCTCATATTTTTTCTCCGGATGATGGAAGAACCTTCGGCCTGCGCGGTATGATCAGCCAAATGCTCGAAGAATGCGATTTTCCGGCAGCGTCGAATCAGGTATTTTCGCTCAGCGATATTAAAGAAAAAAATGACCAGGCCGTCGCCCGTTTTATGACGGTGGCTGAAAACGAGAACCTTCGTACAGGCCCCTGGAAAGAAGCGCTGCTGTCTATACAGCACAATGAAGGAACATATCCAGTGCTTGGTATTACAGGAACAGGGGGCGCCGGGAAAAGTTCATTAACTGATGAGCTCGTGCGCCGGTTCCTGCGGGAATTTACCGATAAATCCATCGCAATTTTATCCATAGATCCGACCAAGCAGAAAACAGGCGGCGCCCTGCTCGGGGACCGGATCCGGATGAATGCCATTCATCATCCGCGGGTTTTCATGAGGAGCCTTGCCACCAGAAGTTCTAAAACAGAAACGTCGAGCAGCCTCCGGGATGCCATTCAGGTGGCCAAAGCGGCAGAATTTGACCTGATTATTGTCGAAACAAGCGGTATCGGACAGGGTGATGCTGAAATTGCCGAAATCGCGGATGTGTCGCTTTACGTAATGACGAGCGAATTCGGTGCCCCGTCCCAGCTGGAAAAAATAGATATGATTGATTTCGCTGATGTGATTTCCATTAATAAATTTGACCGCAAAGGCTCGGAAGATGCGCTCCGGGACGTTAGGAAACAATATCAGCGCAGCCGGGAGTGGTTCGACCGGCGGACAGAAGAAATGCCTGTCTACGGAACGATAGCGAGCCAGTTTAATGACCCCGGCACGAATATCCTTTTTTCCGAAATCATTCAGTCTATTGAAAAAAAGTGCGACGTAGACTGGCATACAACGATAGATATCACCCGGGAAACCGGCAAAAAAGATATGATTATCCCTGCAGATCGTACCCCGTATCTACGGGAAATTGTTCAGACGGTGCGGGGCTATAAGCAGCATGCGGCCGAGCAGGGGGAAACCGCGAGAAAGCTGTTCCAGATTGACGGTACGCTGCGTCTTCTTGAACAGAACGGCGGCACGATGCAGGAGCTTGAAGAAATAAAGGGGCAGATAGAAAAACAGCTTGATCCGGAAGTGAAAAGGCTTCTTGACGGCTGGGAAGATGTAAAAGCAGCCTATAACGGCGACACATTTACTTCAAAATCCCGCGGCAGGGAAATTGTAACGGAACTAAATGTAGAAACGCTCTCCGGTTTAAAAGTAAAACGTGTCGCGCTTCCCCGTTTCAAAGATTGGGGAGCGATCGCAGAATGGCAGATGCTTGAAAACATTCCTGGATCGTTTCCGTTTACTGCCGGTGTATTTCCATTTAAACGCAAAGGTGAGGACCCGAAACGGCAGTTCGCCGGCGAAGGCACGCCTGCACGGACGAACCGGAGGTTTCATTATCTGTCCCAGGATGATGAGGCGAAAAGGCTGAGCACTGCGTTTGATTCCGTTACTTTATATGGAGAAGACCCGGACGAGCGTCCGGACATTTACGGAAAAGTGGGAGAAAGCGGAGTGAGCATCTGTACGCTCGAAGACATGAAGAAACTCTATGAAGGATTTGACCTGATTTCGCCGTCCACCTCTGTGTCTATGACGATTAACGGTCCGGCACCTATTATTCTGGCTATGTTCATGAATACCGCCGTAGACCAGCAGATAGAGTTGTTTGCAGAAAAAGAAGGACGCCCGGCTTCGGATGAAGAGAAGCAGCAGATCAGGGCGGAAACGCTTGCGACAGTACGTGGGACGGTTCAGGCTGATATTTTAAAAGAAGACCAGGGCCAGAACACGTGTATTTTTTCAACGGAATTTGCCCTGCGGATGATGGGGGATATTCAGCAGTACTTTATTGATAATAAAGTGCGTAACTACTATTCCGTATCGATTTCGGGCTATCATATTGCGGAAGCCGGAGCCAATCCGATCAGCCAGGTCGCGTTTACGCTGTCCAATGCGTTTACCTATGTAGAATATTATTTGAGCCGCGGCATGGATATAGATGAATTTGCGGCGAATCTCTCCTTCTTTTTCAGCAACGGACTCGATGCAGAGTATGCCGTTATCGGAAGGGTGGCCCGCAGAATCTGGGCTGTCGTAATGAAAGAAAAGTACGGCGGCAATGAACGAAGCCAGAAGCTGAAGTACCATGTGCAGACCTCAGGCCGTTCCCTGCACGCTCAGGAAGTGGACTTTAACGACATCCGCACGACACTTCAGGCACTTCTCGCTATTTATGACAACTGCAATTCGCTTCATACGAATGCCTATGACGAAGCAGTAACCACGCCGACAGAAAGTTCGGTCCGCCGGGCCATGGCGATTCAGATGATTATTACAAAAGAGCTCGGGCTGGCCAAAAACGAAAATTCGACTCAGGGTTCTTTCATTTTAGAAGAACTGACGGAGCTGGTAGAAGAAGCGGTGCTCCAGGAAATGAGCCGCATTGATGACAGGGGCGGTGTACTCGGCGCCATGGAAACCCAGTATCAGCGAGGGAAAATCCAGGAAGAATCCATGTATTATGAAATGAAAAAGCATACAGGCGAGCTGCCGATCATCGGGGTCAATACGTATCTGGCCCCTGAAAAAGAGGAAACCGTGTTTGATATGGAGCTGGCCCGCGCAGATAAAGAAGAAAAAGACAGCCAGATCGCCGCTCTCCGCGCATTTCAGCAAAAGCATGAAGCGACGGCCCCGGAGGCGCTGAGGCGGCTTCAGGAGACGGCTGTTTCCGGAGGCAATGTATTTGCAGAGCTTATGGAAACAGTCCGTACGGCAAGTCTTGGTCAGATCACCCATGCATTGTATGAAGTAGGCGGCCAATACCGTCGAAATATGTAATTTTTAAGATTCCTTATCAAACAGCTGGTAAATTAAAAGGAAATATGTTTATAATGGAAAGTATGATTTTAACGGTGCAGATGGAATTATAAAGAATCTGACCCGGCAGCAAGAATACTTTCTGAAAGGATGTGCGGCCAGTGAGCATCCGCGATTTTACGGAAGAACAAATCGTCGAAATGTCCGCTATTGAGTTGGCTTTTGTATTATTGAACGAGGAAAAAAAGCCATATGATTACCAGCAGTTATTCAATCGCATTGTCGATCTGAAAGGTTTGAACCACGAAGAAACAAGCCGCCGCAGAACAAAGCTGTTTACAGCTTTTAATTTAGATGGCCGTTTTATTCATTTAGGCGAAAACCACTGGGGCCTTAGAGAATGGTATTCTCTTGACCAGAGTGATGAAGAGCTTAGTGATACCGTGAAACCGAAGAAGCCTGCAGATGATGATTTTGAACTGGAAGAGGATGTAGAGTCTGATGATGATCTTGAAGACATCAAAGATGATCTGGATGACTACTCCGACAAGGAAGACGCTGACGAAGACGAAGACAACTTAGACGGATTTGGAAACGTAAAGAAACCAAAAGTGCCGGACGAAATCGAAGAATAGGATTCAGGAGTTACCTCCTTGACTTTTATTCAAAGGCTAGGTAAAATCATTTTTGGGCTTTACGAGAACGAATCAATTCATGCATAACGTTGACGTTAATGACGAACAAGCAAAAGGGCGCCCCTCCCGAGGGTGAGGTGTCGCTTTTGCTTTTTTTTGTTTTCATGCCCCCTTACAGGCACAGCATGAAATCATTTATAGAAAGAAGTTAACATAAAAAGGAGTAGATTGAGGGATGGCGAGTAAATATATTTTTGTAACAGGCGGCGTTGTATCTTCGCTTGGAAAAGGGATTACGGCAGCATCATTAGGAAGACTGTTGAAAAACCGGGGACTGAGTGTAACAATCCAAAAATTTGACCCGTATATTAACGTGGATCCCGGTACAATGAGCCCGTATCAGCACGGAGAAGTATTCGTAACTGATGACGGCGCAGAGACGGATCTGGATCTTGGACACTACGAGCGTTTTATTGATATTAACCTAAGTCAGAACAGTAACGTCACTACCGGAAAAATATATTCTTCTGTTATCCGTAAAGAGCGCCGTGGAGACTATCTGGGCGGAACAGTTCAGGTTATCCCTCATGTAACAAATGAAATAAAAGAGCGGGTGTACAGAGCCAGCCGGGAGACCGGAGCGGATGTAGTGATTACAGAAATCGGAGGCACGGTCGGTGATATTGAAAGCCTGCCTTTCCTGGAAGCAATCCGCCAGATCAAAAGCGACGTCGGCGTGGAAAACGTGCTGTATCTTCACTGTACGCTGATCCCCTACCTCTCTGCGGCGGGAGAAATGAAGTCCAAGCCTACCCAGCATAGTGTAAAAGAACTGAGAAGCCTGGGTATTCAGCCGAATATTATTGTCGTACGAACCGAAAAACCGGTGCCGCAGGAAATGAAAGAAAAGATTGCGCTTTTCTGTGACATTAACAAAAATGCTGTTATCGAATGCCAGGATGCGGACACGCTTTATAAAGTGCCGCTTGAGCTTCAGAAGCAGAATCTTGACCAGATTGTATGCGACTACCTGCATTTAGACGCAAAAGAAGCAGACATGACGGAATGGAAAGAACTGGTTAACCGTGTACGTAACCTTTCCGGCACCGTGAATATTGCGCTTGTTGGTAAATATGTAGCGCTGCCGGATGCATACCTTTCTGTAGCCGAATCATTAAAGCACGCCGGATATGCCTTTGATGCCGACGTGAAAATCAGCTGGATTAATTCAGAGAATATTACAAGCGAAAATGCTGCAGAGACTCTTTCCGGTGTGGACGGTATTCTTGTGCCGGGCGGATTTGGGGACCGCGGCATTGATGGAAAAATCTTTGCTATTCAGCATGCCCGTGAAAACAACGTGCCATTCTTTGGTATCTGCCTTGGCATGCAGCTCGCTTCTGTTGAATTTGCCCGCAACGTAGCAGGCCTGCCGGAAGCAGGTTCTGCGGAACTGCATCCTCATGCAAAAGATCCGGTTATTGATCTGCTGCCGGAGCAGAAAGATGTGGAAGATCTCGGTGGAACCCTTCGTCTTGGCCTGTATCCCTGCAAGTTAAAAGAAGGCACGAAGGCAAAGGAAGCATACGGAGAAGAAGTCGTATATGAAAGACACCGTCACCGTTATGAATTCAGTAACTCCTACCGGGAACAGCTGGAATCTGCCGGATTTATTTTCAGCGGTACAAGTCCTGACGGACGCCTGGTGGAAATTATTGAGCTCGCCGATCATCCTTACTTTGTGGCTTCTCAGTTCCATCCGGAATTTGTATCAAGACCTACACGTCCCCAGCCATTGTTCAGAGACTTTATTAAAGCCTCTCTCGGAAAATAATAATAGATATAAAAAAAGGAGCTGTCCCCTTAGGGAGGCTCCTTTTTTAGGATGATAATTCCTCAAGCATTTCCTGCATGTATAAAAACAAAAGCTGACCGGTGAAAAGGGTGGCAAGAGACGAGGGATCCCCTTGTTTTTCACCGGTCTCTGTCGGAACCATTCCGCCGCGCACAAAGGTGGCCAGCCATACATCAAGTGCTTCAAGTTCTGTATTCTCCTGAGCAGAGGCAGGTCCGATAATAACAGAGGAAGCTGAAGCATGGACGGCTGCCTCCCGCCAGGACAGCATGTTGCTGCTCTCCTGGTCAGCGAGCAGAAGCAGACGGTCCGCTTCCTGCATTCCGGATGGAATGTCTTCCGTAAAAACGAGACCTTCCGGTGCATCAGGATGGCTGCATAGAGAAACGGCTGTGCCTTTGAGCGGTGGAGCGGCAGCTATGTAAAGCGTGCCTGTACCCGAAACCGCCTGCAAAAGCAGCCGGGAGGCATCTTCGAATGCTTCTTCCTGTTTAGACGCAATCGACTGAAAGATCCCCTGCAGCTGGGTGGCAAATATCTTCATCGTATCTCTCCTTTTTCAATACAGTCAGATTTCTATTGTGCAGGATGCAGGCCGAAATGAAAAGCGGTACGTTTAATGAAGCGGCTGGGCGTGAAAAGATATGTATAGGCACCAGGTTAGGAGTTTGTTCAAATGAAAAAAATTCTAATTGTAGATGATCAATACGGTATAAGAGTTCTTCTTAAAGAAGTGCTCAAAAAAGATGGATTCGAGATCTTTCAGTCAGCTAACGGAGAAGGGGCACTCGAGCTGGTGCAGCAGGAAAAGCCGGATCTTATGCTTCTTGACATGCGGATACCAGGCATGAGCGGTCTGGAGATCATGAGGGAAATGAAAAATCGTGAAATTCAGTCAGATATTAAAGTTATTTTAATGACGGCTTTCGGCGAAGAGCAGATGATGATGGAGGCAAAAGAACTCGGTATTACGGATCATTTTGCCAAGCCTTTTGATATTTCCACGATTCGAGAAAAGGTAAAACTTCATCTGGAATCTTAATAAACGGGCGGTTTTTATCTTTTTTCAAGAAGTAACCGTTCTCATTTAAGGCGGGCAGATGAATTTTTATTATGATATGCTATAATACAAACAGAAACCAACAGAACAGCCTGTTTCACGATTTCTTTTTAAAGAAATACTGTTCTGCTGGAAATATTGTTCAATGGAAGAGGGAGGACCAACATGCCTTTAGTATCAATGAAAGAAATGCTGGAAACAGCAAAAGCAGAGAATTATGCTGTAGGTCAATTTAACTTAAATAATATGGAATTCACACAAGCCATCCTTCAGGCTGCAGAAGAGGAGAAATCTCCGGTAATCTGTGGTGTATCCGAAGGTGCCGCCCGTTATATGGGAGGGTTTGAGTTTGTTGTAGATATGGTAAAAGCTTACATTAAAGCTTACAATGTAACTGTTCCTGTAGCTATTCACCTGGACCACGGTTCCAGCTTTGAAAGCTGCGTACAGGCAATTAAAGCAGGCTTTACGTCTGTTATGATTGACGGATCCCATCACCCGCTTGAAGAAAATATCGCTATTACAAAGCGTGTAGTAGACGTAGCTCATTCTGTAGGCGTATCTGTTGAAGCAGAGCTTGGACGCGTCGGCGGACAGGAAGACGACTTGATCGTTGATGATGCGGAAGCAGCTTATGCTATTCCTTCTGAGTGCAAAGAGCTTGTAGAACAGACCGGCGTAGACTGCCTTGCAGCTGCTCTTGGATCTGTACACGGCCCTTATAAAGGCGAGCCGAACCTTGGCTTTGACCGTATGGAAGAAATCAATCAGATGATCGGCGGCATTCCGCTTGTTCTTCACGGCGGTACTGGTATTCCAACAGACGACGTGAAAAAAGCAATCCGTTTCGGTCACGCTAAAGTGAACGTAAACACAGAGAGCCAGATCACTTCTGCACAGGCAGTACGTGACACTCTTGCTGCACAGCCGGAGCAGTATGATCCGCGTAAATATCTTGGACCTGCACGCGATGCAATCAAGACAACTGTAAAAGGCAAAATGCAGGAATTTGGTTCTTCTAATAAAGCATAATTAAACATTTTAAAGAAGAGCTGACATGTAAAAAGGCACCAGCATATTGTATGCGTCTTTTACTGTCAGCTCTTTTCTTTTTTACTAAATACAGTTATCATTTTTAAAGAGATTCTTTTATTCAGAATTATGACAGCGTTATTATATCTGTATTATTAGAATTATCAATCGAATGGGGGAGTCATTTTATGAAGTTTTTTATCGATACAGCAAATTTAGACCAAATAAAAGAAGCCAATGATCTTGGTATACTAGCAGGGGTTACGACAAATCCTTCGCTTGTTGCAAAGGAAGGCGTTGATTTTCACAGCAGGCTCAAAGAAATCACAAGCCTGGTTGATGGATCAGTAAGCGCAGAGGTAGTAGCTCTTGATGCTGAAGGCATGATTGAAGAAGGCCTTGAGCTTTCTAAATCGCACCTAACATTACGGTAAAAGTACCAATGACGCTCGAAGGTTTGAAAGCGGTTAAAGCATTCTCCGATAAAGGCATTAAAACAAACGTTACGCTTGTTTCTCAGGCGTGCAGGCTTATTGGCAGCCAGAGCCGGAGCAACATTGTATCGCCGTTCCTCGGGCGCCTGGACGATATTGGGCAGGACGGCCTTCACCTGATTGATGAGATTTCCGATATCTTTACCGTTCACGGCATCCCAACAGAAATTATTGCAGCTTCCATCAGACATCCGATCCACGTGTCAGAAGCTGCAAGAAGAGGGGCGCACATTGCTACGCTTCCATCAAAAGTAATCGGACAGCTTGTTAAGCATCCTCTTACGGACAAAGGAATCGAACAGTTCCTTGCAGATTGGAACAACCGAAGCTAATAAAGCTTATAACAGAGCTGCCCATGCGATCAGAGCAGGGCAGCTTCTGTTTTCTTTTTATATAGGTGCCCGCCTATACATCCAATCCACTTAAAAGAAAAAGCCGGATTTTGTGTTCCGCTAAAATGAATACACGGAGCAGGAGGGGTTTGGCGTCCTGCTCTTTTTCTATTTTCGTGTTTATAGAGAAAAAGGTTCAAACGAAAAGTAACGATTTATGATTGCATGCGGAGGGCATCCCCGTTACAATAAATAAGAATCCTTGAGCAAGCAAAGCGGAACGCAATCCGCTCCTTCCCAGACTCCCGTCAATGAACAGCCGCTGCCTCCACCTTCAGGGCAGATCTTTTATCTCCGGCTGCTTACACAATTTCTCAAGCAAAACAAACAGTAATAAACATAAAAAATACAATTATAGCTGTATGCCCTGAATGGAAGGCATATGGAAGAAAAGTGGTGACCGTAGTTGAGTAGTATCAATTTAGCAGGGTTGGAAAATATGACGCTCAAAGAGCTGTATCGTTTAGCGAAAGAATACAATGTTTCTTATTATAGCAAGCTGACTAAAAGAGAGCTTATTTTTGCGATTTTAAAAGGACGTGCCGAAAAAGACGGCCTTATGTTTATGGAAGGAGTACTGGAAATTATTACGACGGAAGGGTATGGATTTCTACGTCCGATTAACTTCCTTCCGAGTTCAGAAGACATCTACATTTCTGCTTCGCAGATCCGCCGCTTTGAGCTTAGAAATGGAGACAAAGTATCCGGAAAGGTAAGGCCGCCGAAAGATTCCGAGAGATACCACGGCCTGCTCCAAGTCGAAGCCGTCAACGGCGAAAATCCGGAAAGTTCAAAAGAGCGTCCACATTTCCCTGCTCTGACGGCTCTTTATCCGGACCGCCGTATGAATATGGAAAACGCCCCCGGCAGAATCTCTTCCCGGATTATCGATTTGATTACCCCGGTTGGATTTGGACAGAGAGGGCTGATTGTAGCGCCTCCTAAAGCAGGGAAAACATCGCTGCTTAAAGAAATAGCCAACAGTATTACAGAAAATCATCCCGAAGCGGAACTGATTGTGCTGTTGATTGATGAACGCCCGGAGGAAGTAACCGATATTGAACGTTCGGTTAAAGGCGACATTGCGAGCTCTACGTTTGATGAAGTGCCGGAAAATCATATTAAAGTAACCGAGCTGGTGCTCGAACGCGCCATGAGGCTGGATGAAAATAAAAAAGACGTTATTATCCTGATGGACAGCATTACGCGTCTGGCAAGAGCGTACAACCTTGTGATTCCGCCAAGCGGAAGAACGTTATCCGGCGGTATTGACCCAGCTGCCTTTCACCGGCCGAAACGCTTCTTTGGCGCAGCTAGAAATATTGAAGAAGGCGGAAGCCTGACGATACTTGCCACCGCTCTGGTGGAAACGGGATCCCGCATGGATGATGTGATCTACGAAGAATTTAAGGGCACAGGAAACATGGAGCTTCACCTCGATCGTAAGCTGGCAGAGCGGAGAATATTCCCGGCTATCGATATCCGCCGCTCGAGCACAAGAAAAGAAGAGCTGCTTACATCGAAAGAACAGCTCGAAAACCTATGGGCGATCCGTAAAACGATGAATGATTCACCGGATTTTGTAGACCATTTCATCCGCAGAATGAAGCAGACAAAGACGAACGACGAGTTTTTTGAAGAAATGGAAAAGGACAAAGCGAAGACAAAAGCTCGGCCTGCTCCTGCAAGAAGATAAAAAGTATTTCAATTATACATTGAAAAAATGAGCTGGACTTGTTATAATCTCGTTATGTGTGATTACAAATTCTGATTCGAATAGAATTAGGGCAAAGGGAGTGAAATTAATGAAACAGGAAATTCATCCAAATTACCAAAAGGTAGTATTCATGGATACGAGCACAGGATTTAAGTTCTTGAGCGGTTCTACAAAGGGTTCTTCTGAAACAGTAGAATGGGAAGATGGCAACACTTACCCACTATTGAAAGTAGAAATCAGTTCCGATTCTCATCCGTTCTACACTGGTAAGCAGAAGCTTGCTGATGCCGGCGGACGTATCGATAAATTTAAAAAGAAATACAACATGTAAGACAAATAGGAAACAGGCAAGGGAACGCCGCTTGCCTGTTTTTTTATTTGGCAGAAAAGACAGCTGCAAAGCCCGTCGCGCCCGGCGGCAGTGAAAATAAAGCCACAGGCAGGTGCAGTTTCCCATTTTTTTACGAAAGGGAACCTCCGAATAAATACAAAAATATAGTATACTTTTACATAGAATAAACGCCAAGCTGCATGAAGCGGATGAAGCATAAGGAGTGGCAAAATGCATATTATGAGAAAAGAAGGCTGGGTCGAACTGATCTGCGGAAGCATGTTCTCCGGAAAGTCAGAGGAATTGATCCGCCGGATTAGAAGAGCGTCTTATGGCAGCCTAAACGTTGTTGTATTTAAGCCGGCTTTAGATAACCGGTTCAGCGAAGAAGAAGTAGTGTCGCATAACGGATCGAAAGTATGGTCTAAGTCTGTGGTTCATTCCCTCGATATTTTAAATGAAGTAGAAGAAGATGCACATATGGTGGCGGTGGATGAAGTGCAGTTTTTTGATCCGCATATCGTAGCAGTGACAGAAGAGCTGGCCAACAAAGGAATTCAAGTAGTAGTGGCCGGCCTGGATCAGGATTTCCGGGGCGAGCCGTTTGGAGCCATCCAGGAACTAATGGCGCTCGCAGAAGACGTGACTAAACTGCAGGCCGTCTGTCCTAAATGCAGCTCTCCTGCTTCGAGAACGCAGCGCCTGATTGATGGGAAACCAGCGCACTATGAAGATGCCATTATATTAGTAGGAGCAGATGAATCATATGAGCCGCGCTGCCGGCACTGCCACGATGTTCCCGGCAGGCCGGACCGGCTTAAAGCTATTATGGAAGCATCTGCCGCCGAGTAGAAATTATATAAAAAAAAGCCTCTTTCCTTGGAAAGGGGCTTTTTCGTAACAAAATAGAAGCCGGGAGTTGGAAATCAGGACTTTGCCCGGCGTGCTGTCTGCTGGATAGGATCCCAGACTCCGTTATAGGGAGGGGCATAGGAGAGGTCGAGATCTTCCAGTTCATCAATAGTGGCGCCGTAGTACATAGCGGTTGCAAGGACGTCAATCCGCTTATCGGCGCCTGCTTCGCCGATAACCTGGGCCCCAATGAGCTTTCTGGATTCTTTTTGATGTAAAAGTTTAATGGTCAGCTCTTTATGACCCGGGAAGTATCCTGCGATGTGGGAAGATTTGCTGACCGTTGACGCACACGATATATTTTCCTCCCGTGCTTCTGCCTCAGACAGGCCTGTCCGCGCAAGCGTTAAATCAAAGAACTGCAGGATGGATGTGCCGTTGATTCCTTTAAATTCTTTTGGATTGCCTCCCATATTAAGTCCGGCGAGGCGTCCTTGTTTATTGGCATGTGTCCCAAGGGGGATATAGTCATTTTTTTCTTTCATGCGGTGGAATTGAACGGCACAGTCCCCGGCTGCGTAAATGCTGTCTATGTTCGTTTCCATTTTTTTATTAACGACCACGGCGCCGTTATCAAACAGTTCAACACCGGTCTCCTGCAGAAAATCAGTATTCGGCGACAGGCCGGTTGCGATGATAACCAGGTCCGCCGGATAGGTGCCGCTTTCCGTAGAAATAGAGGAGACGCGGCTTTGGCCATTAATGGAAGTAACGTTTTCCTCCAGGTGAAGTGTCACTCCATGCTTTGTTGCTTCATCTATGATCATGTCACCCATATCCGGATCAAACATGGATGCGAGACGGCTTCCCCGTTGAATCATACGGACATTCTGACCGTTCCTGATCAGGTTTTCCGCCATTTCCAATCCAATATATCCGCCGCCGACAATAACCGTTTCCTGCACCGAAGGCAGCTCTTTAACAATTTTTTCGATGTCTGGAATTGTCTTGACGGTATGGACACCTTCTTTGTCAGTACCGGGCCATTCCGGAACCGTCGGACTTCCGCCGGAAGCAACGAGAAGCTTATCGTAGGAAACCGTAAAGGGATCTCCGCTGGACAGATCCGTCCCGGAAACGGTCTTCTGTTGGGCATCCACCTTTGTAACGTGATGAAGCGTGCGGGCGTCAATTCCGTATTTACTGCGGAAGGTTTCCACTTTTCTTGCAATCAGGTCCTCCGTTTTTGAGACTACTCCCCCGGCTATGTATGGAAGGCCGCACTGGGCATACGAATAAATGGTTCCCCGTTCGAGGGTCGTAATGTCGGCCTGTTTTGTATTCCGGACGAGCTGCATCGCTGCGCTCATTCCTGCCGCATCGCCGCCAATAATGACATATTTCATATCTGCATCTCCTGCTTTCTTTGTCAGTAATTAATAAGCTGTCAGGTTCTTTTCCCTTTCTTAAGATGAAAAAAACGAGAAAGAGGCCCGTCTGAAATATTGGAATGAAGGATGCTTTGACTGCCGATATGGCGTATACTATAATTATTAAGCTATGCAATAGTATAAAGAGGTGAAGTTTGTGATAGATCGATTACAAACGGTAGAGGACAGATATAATCATTTAAATGAGTTACTCAGTGATCCGGACGTTATCAGTGATACAAAGAAACTAAGAGAATATTCAAAAGAGCAGGCTGATCTTTCCAAAACGGTGGAAGTATATAGAGAATACAAAACAGTGACGGAAGAGCTTAAAGAAGCCAAGTCCATGCAGCAGGAAGCAATGGACAAAGAAATGGAAGACATGGTGAAGATGGAAATAGAAGAGCTGATAGAAAGACAAACGGCTCTTGAAGAAAAACTTCACGTCATGCTTCTGCCAAAAGATCCCAATGACGATAAAAACGTCATCGTAGAAATCCGCGGAGCGGCCGGCGGCGACGAAGCTGCCTTATTTGCCGTGTGATTTATTTAAAATGTATTCACGCTACGCTGAAAAAATGAATTGGAAAACAGAAATAATTGAATCAAGCACCAGCGATGTGGGCGGCTATAAAGAAATTATTTTCATCGTAAACGGAAGCGGTGCTTATTCCAGGCTGAAATATGAAAATGGGGCCCACCGGGTGCAGAGGGTGCCAAGCACCGAATCCGGTGGACGCATTCATACGTCTACGGCTACGGTAGCTATCCTTGCAGAAGCAGAAGAAGTAGAGGTCGACATCCACGATAAGGATATCCGCGTGGACACCTTTACATCAAGCGGACCCGGCGGACAGAGCGTTAACACGACGATGTCGGCCGTCCGTCTGACGCACGAACCTACCGGCGTAGTAGTTTCCTGTCAGGATGAAAAATCCCAGATTAAAAACAAAGAAAAAGCAATGAAAGTTCTGCGGGCGCGTATTTATGATAAATTCCAGCGTGAAGCGCAGGCGGAGTATGATGAAACAAGAAAATCTGCCGTAGGTACAGGAGATCGTTCTGAACGGATCAGAACGTATAATTTTCCGCAGAGCAGAGTCACCGATCACCGTATCGGCTTAACGCTTCAAAAGCTGGATCAGATTCTGGCCGGCGAACTCGATGAAATTATTGATCCGCTGGTAGTAGAAGAACAGGCGGAAATGATGGAAAGAGCAAGCGAAAGATAATGAACATACCCTACGTATATGAGGCCCTTAACTGGGCTTCTTCTTTTTTAGGTGAACATGGCCGTGAGCCGCAGGCAGCTGTATGGCTTCTCTCCTCCAGGATGAATGAAGATCAGACTTCTCTTCATCTTGACCGGGGCGAAAAGCTTACAGACGATGTATGGAAGGCGTTTCAGGCGGATGTAGCCACTCATGTGTCAGGTGTGCCGGTACAGCACATTACAGGAGAAGGTGCCTTTTATGGCAGAATGTTTTCTGTTAATGAACATGTGCTTATTCCAAGGCCGGAAACGGAAGAACTGGCATATGAAGTGATTCAATGGCTGGGCAGGCAGGAACCGGGAATGATCCGGCGCGGGGTGGATATTGGAACAGGGAGCGGAGCTCTGGCCGTAACGATAGCGCTGGAAGCAGACGGCATAGAAATGACGGCAACAGATTTAATGGACGAGGCGCTGCAGAAAGCTGAGCAGAATGCCCGCATGCTGGGTGCAGCCGTGGAGTTTATTAAAGGAGATCTGGCCCGCCCGATAGAAGGCCGACTGTTTGATGTTATTGTGTCCAATCCTCCTTACATTCCGCTCGATCAGTGGGAACTGCTGGATGACATTGTAAAAGACTTTGAGCCGAGAACTGCTCTTGTCGGAAAAGATGCTGACGGGCTTTTCTGCTACAGAAAGCTGGCGGAAGATATTCCGGCACTTCTCAATCGTCCCGGCCTTGCTGCTTTTGAGATTGGAATGGATCAGGGAGAGGGAGCGCTGGCTATTTTTAAGCAGGCTTTTCCGGACGAGCACGTATGGCTGAAACAGGATATCAATAAAAGAGACCGAATGATTTTTGTAGAAAAAAAGTAAAAGTTATATACAAGCAGTTATCCACTTATTAAGATATTACTGTGGATAACTTTTTTATTTTTGTTATCCGTTAATAAAAACCTTAAAAATCAGTGATTTTCTTTAAGTAGAAATGAGGGTGAAAAGTTGAGTTATACACATACAAAGATCTGGACTGTGGATAAAAATAAAAAAACACTTCCGTCCGACCCATCCATTGTAGAAGCTGCCGACTATATCAAACGAGGAGAAGTAGTGGCTTTTCCTACGGAGACAGTGTATGGACTAGGTGCGGATGCTTCCAGCAGAGAAGCAGTGGATAAAATATTTGCTGCCAAAGGAAGGCCTGGGGATAACCCGCTTATCGTTCATATTGCAGATTATCCACATCTGGATAACTTAAACGTCCAGGTGGACGATGTCGAACGCCGATTGATGAAAGCATTTTGGCCGGGTCCGCTGACTATTGTCCTGCACGGCAGTTTTCCGGTATCTGCCAATGTCACGGCGGGGCTGGACACGCTGGCTGTTCCGCATGCCGGACCATCCCGTGGCGCTTGCATTAATCAAAGCATCGGGAAAAGCACTTGCTGCACCGAGTGCCAATTTATCCGGCAGGCCGAGTCCGACGAAAGCGTCCCATGTAACGTTTTGATCTCAATCGTAGAATTGCCGGAGTGGTCGATGGAGGAGAAACCGGATATGGGCTGGAGTCAACAGTTGTAGAATGGAAAGATGGCGTATGCTGGATTCTGCGTCCGGGGGGCATTACGAAAGAGCAGATAGAAAAGCTGCTGCCGGACACCCCCGTAAGAAATGAAGCGGGAAGCAGTCAGGAGGCCCCTAAATCACCTGGAACAAAATACCGTCATTATGCGCCGGACACGCCTCTTTTTTTAATAGAAGAATCCCGGATAATGAATGAAGTGCGCCTCGCCCGCAAACAGGGGAAAAAGACGGGGGTTTTGTCAGGTAGTGAAAGCTATAAAGCTCTGGCAGAAGAAGCCGATTTCTGTCTGGATATGGGATCGGTCCACACCCCGGAGGTATTTTCCTCCAGACTTTACAGCGCGTTGAGGGAAGCTGACGAGCACCAGCTTGATGTTCTTTTCTGTCCTGTATTTGAAGAAACAGAAATGGGAGCCGCGCTGATGAACAGACTTAAAAAAGCAGCAGAGGAGCCGGCGGCTGAATGAAGCCGTGAAGGTACGGGGCAAAAAGAATCTGTGATAAAATAGAAGCAAGCTTTAGTGAAAGATCAGCAGAAAGGAATGGCTGCGTAATGAAGCATGTCTTATTTGTATGCACAGGAAATACATGCAGAAGCCCTCTGGCAGAAGCCCTGCTTCTTCATAAAAATGAGGAAGAGATTGAAGTGAAGTCTGCCGGGGTATATGCAGCAGATGGTGTTCCGCCTTCCGTGGAAACGCTGGAAGTATTAAAAGAAAAAATATTTCCTATCAGGAAACATCGAACCTTTTAACAAAGGAGATGATTGACTGGGCGGATATTGTTCTGACCATGACCGTTTCTCATAAACAGGCAGCGGCGTCTATGTATCCCTACGCAGCAGACCGAATATATACTCTTCATGAATTCGCCCTGGATGATAAGGGGCGGGATATTATGGATCCAATCGGTGCAGACACTGACGTATACAGGCAGACAGCTGCAGAGATTGAGCGTCTGATGGATCACGCTATACCAAAAATAAAAAATTTGTAACAAGTATAATCAAGGAGAGTGCTGGGAATGAAAGTAGCAATTGGATCAGATCACGGAGGATATAATTTAAAAGAGGAAATTAAGACGATGCTTTCCAAAAAAGGTGTAGAAATAGAAGATGTAGGCTGCGACTGCGCGGATTCAGTGGATTATGCCGACTACGCTGTTCCTGTAGCGGAAAAAGTAGCAGCAGGAGAAGCGGACCGGGGCATCTTAATCTGCGGGACAGGTATTGGGATGTCCATTGCCGCAAATAAAGTTAAAGGTATCCGCTGCGCCCTCGTTCATGATTTGTTCAGTGCAAAAGCGACACGCGCCCATAATGACAGCAACGTGCTGGCCATGGGAGAAAGAGTCATAGGCCCGGGACTTGCCCTTGAAATTGCAGAAACATGGCTTGATACAGAATTCGAAGGCGGAAGACACGAAAAGCGGATCGAGAAAGTATCGGCAATCGAAAACTAATTGAGGTGAAAGGCATGGAAAACGCAGCTCACTGGAGAGAATCCCTCACTGTATTTTTAGATGCTTTGTATGAAAAAAAAGCCCTTGATCACCGGGACGTTCTAATTATTGGAGCCAGTACGAGCGAAGTGATCGGCAGAAATATTGGTTCTGCCGGCTCAGAAGAAGTGGCAGAAGAGCTGTTTCAGGAGTTTGCTTCTTTTCGGGATAAAACAGGTGTGCATCTGGCTTTTCAAGGCTGTGAGCACATTAATAGAGCCATAACGATAGAGCGGGAAACCGCGGACCGGTTTCACCTGGATCCGGTAAGCGCCGTTCCTCATCCGCGTGCCGGAGGGGCAATGGCTTCGAGAGCCTACCGGAAAATGAAAGACCCGGTAGTAGTAGAGCATATTCAAGCAGACGCGGGAATTGACATTGGTGATACGTTTATCGGCATGCATATGAAACATGTAGCGGTTCCCGTCAGAACGTCTATTGATGCTATTGGTTCGGCTCATGTTACTATGGCAGTCTCAAGACCCAAGTTAATCGGCGGAGAGCGTGCAAGATATTCACTGAAATAAAACTTAATATTTTTTAACATTTTATTTATAAAGTACGGAAATAGATGAATTTAAATGTTATAATGGCTTCGGATATTCAGAAAATCAGTCAAATAACGAATAATAAAAATGGTTTAGAGAGAAGGGAGCACTACAAATGTTAGAAACGGTTAAGAAAAAAGATGCTGCAGTATTTGAAGCAATGGAAAAAGAACTGCAGCGCCAGCGTGATAAAATTGAGCTGATCGCTTCAGAAAACTTTACGAGTGAAGCAGTTATGGAAGCTCAGGGATCTGTTCTTACAAACAAATATGCAGAAGGTTATCCAGGCAAAAGATTCTACGGTGGATGTGAGCACGTTGATACGGTAGAGGATCTTGCACGTGACCGCGCGAAGGAAATTTTCAATGCGGAACATGCTAACGTACAGCCGCATTCCGGTGCCCAGGCTAACATGGCAGTGTATTTCACTATATTAGAGCACGGAGATACAGTACTTGGCATGAATTTGTCCCACGGCGGTCACTTAACTCATGGAAGCCCTGTAAACTTCAGCGGAATTCAGTACAATTTCGTAGAATATGGTGTGACAGAAGATAATCAGGTCATTGATTATGAAGAAGTCAGAAAAGCGGCATTAGAGCATAAGCCAAAGCTTATTGTAGCCGGAGCAAGCGCCTACCCGCGCGAAATAGATTTTAAGAAATTCCGTGAAATCGCAGATGAAGTAGATGCTTACCTTATGGTTGACATGGCGCATATTGCAGGGCTGGTTGCAGCAGGACAGCACCAGAACCCGGTACCGCATGCGCATTTTGTTACAACAACTACGCACAAAACGCTTCGCGGGCCCCGCGGTGGACTCATTCTCTGCGAAGAGCGTTTTGCTAAAAAGATCGATAAGACGGTATTCCCAGGTATGCAGGGTGGTCCGCTTATGCACGTAATTGCAGCAAAAGCAGTAGCTTTCGGTGAAGCGCTGGAGCCTGAATTTGTGGAGTATTCCAAGCAGATTATTGTCAACGCGGTTCGTTTGGGAGAATCCCTTGTAAACGAAGGTATTGACCTTGTATCCGGAGGTACTGATAACCATCTTCTTCTTCTCGATCTCCGCAGGATCGGTATCACAGGAAAAGTGGCCGAGAAGGCCTTGGACGAAGCCGGTTTGACTACGAACAAAAACGCGATTCCATATGATCCGGAAAAGCCTTTTGTGACGAGTGGAATCCGTCTGGGAACCTCTGCAGTAACGACAAGAGGATTCAAGGAAGCAGAAATGGATGAGCTTGGAAAAATCATCGCTCTTGTTCTGAAAAATACAGAAAACGAAGAAAAGCTGAAGGAAGCTGCTGATCGAGTAGATCAGTTAACAGCACAATTCCCAATGTACCCGAATCTCTAGAATAAAATTTTTAAAACCGCGGCCGGATACAGGCTGCGGTTTTTTTATGAAAAGACAGGGTCTTTATTTATCTGAATCATTGCTATTTTTCCGGAAACCTTGATTGCGGGGTAATTATTCGGTAGAATTTCAAAAGAAGTGTGCGCAGATAAAACGCTGATCACAGGTGACCGTTCATTCTATTCGATTATATAAAAGAGGAGCTGCATGTATGTCAAAAGTACACGTTTTAAATCATCCATTAATCCAGCATAAATTAACATTTATCCGCGATGTTTCTACGGGAACCAAAGAATTCAGGGAGCTGGTGGAGGAAGTTTCGATGCTGATGGCTTTTGAAATCACACGAGATCTCCAGCTGCAGGAAGTAACCGTGGAAACGCCGGTCGGCCCGGCAAAAGGACATACACTTGCTGGTAAAAAGCTTGGAATTGTGCCGATTTTAAGAGCAGGTCTTGGCATGTCCGACGGTATTTTATCTCTTATCCCGGCTGCAAAAGTAGGCCATGTTGGTTTGTATCGTGATCCTAAAACGCTGAAACCGATTGAGTACTACGTGAAGCTTCCAAGCGACGTAGAAGAGCGTGAGTTTATCGTAATCGACCCAATGCTTGCGACAGGCGGTTCAGCAGTTGAAGCGTTGAACAGTCTTAAAAAACGCGGTGCTAAGAATATGAAGCTTATGTGTCTTGTGGCAGCTCCCGAAGGAGTAGCGGCCGTTCAGGAGGCTCATCCGGAAGTGGAAATATACCTTGGGGCGCTTGATGAAAAGCTTAATGAAAAAGGATATATCGTTCCGGGTCTTGGTGATGCCGGAGACCGTCTATTTGGAACAAAATAATTATTAAAAATCGTGTCTTTTTTTGACACGGTTTTTTTATTTCATGGAAAAGCAACATAAGTGTAATAATAAATTTACAATCAAATTGTCATCTAATAGTCACATTTCCAAAAGGCGCTCAAACCCTTATATTGCAAGGTTTTTTTCCTCATTATGGATTGACAGAAAACTCTCCCTATTGTACGATTACTAAGGATATATGATAGGGTTTTCATGTTCATGAACAGACGAGTTCAAATCAGGATCTAGTTAAGCAAATGCTTAAGCTTCTCCTTTGAACCCTCCTAAGCAGCTGTACATAGTTATTATCTGCAGGTTCGTGCAGATCAATCTTCGTTTTTAAAGTAAGTCTATGATGCTTGGGACGGCAATATTTTAACGTTTTGATTCAGGGTGACGGACTAGTCCGTCTGCTGAAAAAAAGAAGGAGAAGGTCAGATGTCTTCCTTTCAGGAAAATTACAAGCGCTATTTTATGCTGAGTGCAGCAGTCGTTTTTATTTACGCAGTATGCGCAGCGCTGACGTCACACAGCCTGTTTTTCTTGAGCCTGGCTACTGGATCTCTGCTGGGATTGTTTAACTTATGGAGCATGTACCGTGATACGCAGGCCGCCGCTGACTTTGAACGTTCAAATAAACTCGCGTTCGCTCTGGGAATGCCTGCGAGAGTGGGAGCCGGCGTCGTTATTGCCCTGCTGTTTCTGCAGTTTCCGGAACACTTTGGCATTGTGCCGCTGGCGGCTGGTTTAATGACTCCATACCTTATCATTCTTTTTTCTTTATTATTTTTTGCTTTTTCGTCCGATTGATGGGGTAACACAGTCATTTGCTAAACTATAGGAAAAGGGGTGAATTTAACCATGGATCACGAATTTCCGATAGCCTACGATGTGTTTGGCATTCCGGGCTTTCATGCGAATCTGTCGAATATTCTTATGCTGACAGTAGCGGCCGTGATCGTATTTATCATAGGAATGATCAGTGCGAGATCGATAAAAATGAAGCCGACGGGAATGCAGAATGTATTTGAATGGGTCATTGATTTTATTAAAAATATTATTTCCAGCACGATGAGCTGGAAAACCGGGGAACGTTTTTTCGGATTAGGAATTACTATTTTCTTATTTATTTTAGTAGCCAACCTTCTGGGTGTTCCTTTTATGCTGTTTACAGAACAAACGCATACAGTCTGGTGGAGGTCACCTACAGCAGACCCTATCATTACAATGACTTTTGCGATTATGGTGCTCGTACTCTGCCACTATTACGGAATTAAAATTAGAGGCGGTAAAGAGTACGTTAAGGACTTCTTCCGCCCCATCCCTTATTTATTCCCATTTAAAGTGCTTGAGGAATTTACGAACACGATTACATTGGGAATGCGGCTTTTCGGTAACTTGTATGCAAAAGAAATTCTGCTTACAATGCTTGCCGCAGCAGGTGGAGCCAGTATACTGGGAGCGCTTGGCGCAAGTGTGCCGATGATTGCATGGCAGGCCTTCAGCTTGTTTATCGGTTCCATCCAGGCTTTTGTATTTTTAATGCTTACCATGGTGTATCTGGCTCATAAAGTAGAAGAAGAACACTAAAATCTTGATATCGGAAACAGCAGATTTGATATAAATTATAATACTAGGAGGATTTTATTATGGGAGCTTTAGCAGCAGGAATCGCGGCAGGACTAGCCGCACTAGGTGCAGGTATTGGTGTATCACAGATCGTACGCGGAACAATTGACGGTGTAGCGCGTCAGCCGGAACTAAAAGGTACATTACAGACGCTTATGTTTATCGGTGTGGCACTCGTTGAGGCACTTCCAATTATCGCAATCGTTATCGCCTTTATATTAATGGGTCAATAACTGCCGGCCAAATACAAGCCGGTTTAAAAATGGCGAAGTCCTTCAATCGATACTTCGCCATTCCTTTTGTATAAATGTAGAAAGGAGTGAAAGAAATGCCAGAAACACTAACGTTAGCAGATCCTTTATTTTCGATTGTGACATTTATTATCCTTCTCCTTCTTCTCCGGAAGTTTGCCTGGGGACCGATGATGAACATGATGCAGGAGCGGGAAGAAAAGATCGCAGATGATATTGATACAGCGGAAAACAACCGCCTGGAATCAGAGAAATATTTAGAACAGCAGAAACTTGAAGTAGACCGTGCCCGTGAAGAGGCGCAGTCCATTATAGAATCAGCCAAGAAAACAGGGGAGCAGCAGGGCCGTGAAATCGTAGAACAGTCCCGCCGTGAATCCGAACAGGTAAAAGAAAACGCCATGGCTCAGATCCAGAATGAAAAAGAGCAGGCTATTGCTGAATTAAGAGAGCAGGTATCGACGCTTTCCGTTATGATTGCAACGAAAATCATTGAGAAAGAACTTGATGAGGCGGAGCAGGAAAAGCTTATTGAAGAATATCTTCAAGAGGCAGGCGGAAACCTATGAGCAACCCAGCAGCAGCAAGAAGATATGCCGTAGCTTTATTTGAACTGGCCGGCGAAAAAGGCATGCTTGAAGAAATCAACAACGAGCTTCAAGTGGTGAAAGAAACCTTTGTCCAGAATCCTTCATATGTAGACTTTTGGAAAATCCCAAAGTCACCAGGATAAAAAAGCAGCATCTATTCATGAAGTATTTCTTTCAACAAACGATATGATACGCAGTACTCTGCTGCTTTTGTTAAAGAAAAGGCGCATTGATTGCACTGTACTTATCGCTGAACAGTATGAAAAGCTTGCAGATGACCAGCAGAAGCGCGGTTATGCGAAAGTATATACTGTAAAGCCGTTAAACGAGCAGGAAAAAACACGCATTTCCGAAGTGTTTGCAAAAAGAGTCGGAAAAGATACTGTATTTATTGAAAACATCATTGATTCATCTCTCATTGGCGGTATGAAAATACGCATTGGAGACACTATCTTTGATGGAAGCGTAAGAAATCAACTAAATCGTCTGGAACATCAGCTGATTTCCGGAAAAGACCTTAGATAGGGGGGAACACAATGAGCATCAGACCAGATGAGATAAGCTCTCTCATTAAGCAGCAGATTGAAGGATTTGAAACCGATGTGCAGGCAGCGAAGTTGGTACTGTTATTCAGATTGGTGATGGTATCGCACGTGCTCACGGCCTGGAAAACGCAATGGCCGGTGAACTGCTTGAGTTCTCTACCGTGAGTGATGGCATGGCTCAGAACCTGGAAGAAAAATATCGGTATTATTATTTTAGGACCCTACTCCGACATTCGTGAAGGAGACGAAGTAAAGCGTACAGGACGCATCATGGAAGTTCCGGTAGGCGAAGAAATTCTTGGACGCGTTGTAAACCCATTAGGCCAGCCGTTGACGGACAGGGCGCTATCGGGACGACGAAAACACGGCCAATTGAAAGTCCCGCACCTGGTGTTTATGGGTCCGTACACGAGCCGCTTCAGACAGGGATTAAAGCCATTGACTCCATGATTCCTATCGGCCGCGGCCAGCGTGAGCTTATCATCGGTGACCGTCAGATTGGTAAGACTTCTATTGCAATTGATACGATCATCAACCAAAAAGAAGAAGATATTATTTGTATATACGTAGCAATCGGCCAGAAGGAATCAACAGTTGCAAACGTAGTGGAAACGCTCCGTCAAAAAGGTGCGCTTGATTATACTATTATTGTAAACGCTGGTGCTTCTGACCCGGCTCCGCTTCTTTACCTGGCGCCATATGCCGGCGTATCCATGGGTGAAGAATTCATGTACAACGGAAAGCATGTACTCGTTGTATTTGATGACTTGACCAAACAGGCAGCCGCTTATCGTGAACTTTCGCTGCTTCTCCGCCGCCCGCCGGGCCGTGAAGCATTCCCGGGTGATGTTTTTCTATATTCACTCCCGTTTACTTGAACGTTCTGCAAAATTAAGTGATGCAAAGGGTCCGGTTCCATGACGGCTCTTCCGTTTGTTGAGACGCAGGCAGGCGACGTGTCCTCCTACATTCCAACTAACGTTATTTCCATCACGGACGGTCAGATTTTCCTTCAGTCCGATCTGTTTTATTCCGGTGTTTCGTCCTGCCGTTAACCCGGGTATCTCTGTATCTCGTGTAGGTGGTTCCGCCCAGATTAAAGCAATGAAAAAGGTAGCCGGTACGCTCCGTCTGGACCTGGCAGCTTTCCGTGAACTAGAGGCATTCTCCCAGTTCGGTTCGGATCTTGATGAGTCTACTCAGGCGAAGCTGAACCGGGGCGCGCGTACCGTAGAAATGCTTAAGCAGGACTTGAATAAGCCGCTCCGCGTGAAAAAGCAGGTAGCAATTATCTATGCTTTGACACAGGGCTATCTTGATGATGTACCCGTAACAGATATCCAGCGCTTTGAATCAGAGCTTATGGCTACCTCGATGCGGAAGAAAAAGCGCTTCTTGATGGTATCCGTGAAACCGGAAACCTTCCTGAAAAAGAAGACTTTAACCGTGCAATCGAAGGATTCAAACGTACATTTAATCCTACAAAGTAATATAAGATAATCACCCTAAAGAAGAAGGTGGTGAGATAGTATGGCCTCTTTACGTGACATTAAAACCGAATTAATTCGGTGAAAAAACAAAGCAGATAACAAAAGCGATGCAGATGGTATCCGCTTCGAAACTGAACCGTGCCCAGCGTCATTCCCAGGCATATGAACCTTATACAAGAAAGATAAAAGAGGTTGTAGCCAGTATTGCTGCGAGCAAAACGGATGCAACCCATCCTATGCTTGAAGAGCGGCCTGTTCAAAAAACAGCGTATATTATGATTTTTTTCCGATCAGGGCTTGCCGGCGGCTATAATGCCAGCTTGTTCAGAAATTTTATGCAGACGGTGGAAGAACGTCACTCTTCAAAAGAAGAGTACGGCGTGATTGTAATCGGCAGAATCGGCAGGGATCTTTCTGAAACGAAAAGATATTACTATTTTTGATGAAGTAACGGGCCTTTCCGACCAGCCGAGTTTTGAAGATATTAAAAACATTACACGGCTTGCCGTGGACATGTATAAAGACCAGGAAATAGACGAGCTGAACATCTGGTATAACCATTTCGTGAACCCTATTCAACAGGACGTTACGGAGAAAAAAATTCTGCCGCTTACGGATTTTGCAGAAGAAGATCAAAGTAACCAATCCTACGAATACGAGCCTTCCGAAGAGGCAGTACTTGAAACAGCTTCTGCCCCAGTACGCAGAAAGCTTGATTTATGGGGCATTGCTGGATGCCAAGGCGAGTGAGTTCGGTGCGCGGATGACGCATGAGCTCAGCAACAGATAACGCTACAGGCATCATCGATGAACAGACTATTGTTTACAACCGTGCAAGGCAGGCAGCAGTTACGCAGGAAATAACCGAGATTGTCGGCGGCGCTGCAGCACTGGAATAAAAGCCTTTAAAGTAACAGTGAGGAGGGAAATGAATGAACAACGGACGCATTACTCAGATATGGGACCGGTTGTGGATGTTGTGAGATTTTCCAGACGGCCACCTTCCTGAGTTAAATAACGCACTGACTATTCGCAGTCAAGTACGGCTGAAGGAACATCCGAGGTGCATGTGACGCTTGAAGTAGCGCTGCATCTTGGCGACAACTCTGTTCGTACCATTTCCATGGGCTCTACAGATGGATTGGTTCGACACAGAAGTAGTAAATACCGGCGGACCTATTTCCGTCCTGTCGGCGAACAGACTTTGGGACGGGTGTTTAATGTACTTGGCGACACCATTGACTTAGATGACAAGCTGGAAGAAAGTGCTGGAAGCAGAAGCCCTATTCACAGACAGCCCCCTAAGTTTGATGAACTGTCTACGCAGGCAGAGATTCTGGAAACGGAATTAAAGTAGTTGACCTGCTTGCCCCTTACGTAAAAGGTGGAAAGATCGGCCTGTTCGGAGGTGCGGTGTTGGTAAAACGGTTCTAATTCAGGAGCTTATCAATAACATCGCGCAGGAACACGGCGGTATTTCCGTATTTGCCGGTGTTGGTGAGCGTACGCGTGAAGGAAACGACCTTTATTTTGAAATGACTGATTCGGGGTTATTAAAAAGACCGCCATGGTATTCGGTCAGATGAACGAGCCGCCTGGTGCACGTATGCGTGTAGCCTTAACAGGTTTAACTATGGCAGAGCACTTCCGTGATAAGGAAGGAGCAGACGTTCTGCTCTTTATCGATAACATTTACCGCTTTACCCAGGCTGGTTCTGAAGTATCCGCCCTGTTGGGACGTATGCCATCAGCGGTTGGTTACCAGCCTACCCTGGCCACTGAGATGGGCCAGCTGCAGGAACGTATCACTTCCACTAAAACTGGTTCGTAACGTCTATCCAGGCGATCTATGTACCGGCCGATGACTATACAGACCCGGCTCCGGCTACAACGTTTGCCCACTTGGATGCGACAACAAACCTTGAGCGTAAATTAACAGAGCAGGGTATTTATCCGGCTGTGGATCCGCTTGCTTCCACGTCCCGTGCCCTTTCACCGGACATCGTAGGAGAAGAGCACTATCAAGTGGCGCAGGAAGTTCAGCAGACGCTTCAGAAGTATAAAGAACTGCAGGATATCATTGCTATTCTAGGTATGGATGAGCTGTCGGAAGAAGATAAGCTCGTACACCGTGCAAGACGTGTACAGTTTTTCCTATCCAGAACTTCCACGTAGCAGAACAGTTTACCGGCCAGACAGGATCTTATGTCCAGGTAAAAGATACCATCAAAGGATTCCGCGAAATTTTGGATGGAAAACATGATGACGTGCCTGAAGATGCATTTCGTCTAGTAGGTCCAATTGAAGCTGTGCTGGATAAAGTAAAAGCATCGTCTTAATTATGGAGGCTGCTGTGAAGGAGGATAAATGATGTCTACTACCAATCTCAGTATCGTTACTCCTGACGGCACAGTTTATGAGGGAGAAGCAGACCTGGTCAGTGTACGTTCCACACGGGGGAACTAGGTATACTGCCAGGCCATATTCCTTTAGTTGCGCCACTGGAAACAAGCCCTGTGCGGGTGAAAACAAATCAGGCACAGATCTTGTAGCGGTCAGCGGCGGCTTTGTAGAAGTGCGTCCTGATACGGTAACTATTTAGCCGAGTCAGCAGAGCGCCCGGAAGAAATAGACAAAGATCGTGCGCAGACAGCAAAAGAAAGAGCAGAAGAGCGACTAAACCGTGCTAAACAGGAAGAAATTGATATCAAGCGGGCTCAGCTCGCTTTAAAGCGTGCTAATACCAGGCTTGAAGTAGCAAAACAAAAATAAAAAATGGTTCACTGTGTCCAAACAGTGAACCATTTTTTATTTTTATACGTTAGCTGAGTAAGTAAACCTTTTAGTATCAGCAATTCTTTTCTATATTTGTAATTTTCTATCTATTGTTGTAATCTTTTTGTAAAGGTAATTTAAAAAACATGTTATATTGTATATACTATTTCTGTAAATATGGTACATTAGGTAAAGAATTATTTAAATTTTTCTTATTTTGTGCAACTTTTGTCCCTGATTATAAAAAATAATAGGAAAAAACAATGAACCGTTTATGTTTTTTACTGAAAGGGAAAATGAGTAATGGAACTTGAAGGAAAAGACTAGGAATTTTGACCCTTCTTTTATATCTGCAGATAGCTTATGATAGTGTGCGGATTGTACCGTCCTCAATAAGGAGTTTTTAATGGAAGCCGGTCAGGAAGCAGTTTTACATATACTCGTAAACATCTTTTTCTTATAGTAGTATGGTGGAGCCTGCAGGCCTTTCGTTTTGATGTCTTTTTGAGAGATCCCGAAGGCTTGAAAGCTAAATTGCTTTATTTATTTGTCACGATAGCTATCAGTTATCTAGTCAGGCTCTTTTTTCATGGAGTATCTACAGGTTCTTTCATGCTGAGAAACCTGCTTAAAAAAATTAAGAAAAACAATAATCTGTAACCTTTGCTGCATGCTGCCGACTATATTAGGTGGAACGTGCTCGGTGCAGCATAACTGTAAATCGTCACTGTAACTAACTTAAGATAATCAATTGGATAATAAAAATGACTAATAACGATGTATTAAATAGTGGAGGGAAATGGTGGAAAAAATTCTAGTAGAGGCGGAAAACGCTTAAAAGGATCAGTGAAAGTAGAAGGAGCTAAAAATGCCGTTCTACCTGTTATTGCAGCATCACTGCTTGCAGAAACGGGAAAAAGCACGATCTATGAGGTACCGCCTTTAGCCGATGTATATACAATGAAAAGCGTCCTTTCCCATATTGACGCGGCAATTGATTATAAGGATGGGGTTTTTACAGCTGATGCGAGTGGATCTATCGGCACGGAAGCCCCGTTTGAATATGTGCGCAAAATGAGAGCATCCTTTCTTGTTATGGGCCCGATGCTTGCAAGAAAAGGACTTGCCCATATTGCACTTCCAGGCGGATGCGCAATTGGCTCCCGTCCAATTGACCAGCACCTGAAAGGATTCGAAGCGATGGGTGCTGTTGTGGAAATTGGCAACGGCTATATCGAAGCCAAGGTAGAAGGCCGGCTGCAGGGAGCCCGTATATACATGGATTTCCCAAGCGTAGGCGCAACGGAAAACATTATGATGGCTGCAGCTCTTGCAGAAGGGACAACTATTCTGGAAAATGTAGCAGAAGAGCCTGAAATTGTAGACCTTGCCAACTATATTAATGCAATGGGCGGTAAAGTACGCGGAGCGGGAACAGGCACTATCCGCATTGAAGGCGTAGAAAGCATGCAGGGGGCTGTACACACAATTATCCCTGACCGTATTGAAGCAGGTACCTTCATGATTGCCGCAGCTATTACAGGAGGAGAAGTGTATGTAGAAGGAGCTCTTCACGAGCACCTCCGTCCTCTCGTAGCGAAAATGAGAGAAATGGGCGTTATCATTGAAGACGAAGATAACGGCATGCTTGTTAAAGGTCCAGATATGCTTCGTCCGGCTGATATTAAGACACTTCCGCATCCCGGCTTTCCAACAGATATGCAGGCTCAGTTCATGGCCCTGCTTACACAGGCTCATGGTACAGCCGTCATTACGGAAACAGTTTTTGAGAATCGTTTCATGCACGCAGAAGAATTCCGCCGCATGAACGCTGATATTAAGACAGAAGGCAGAACAGCTGTTGTGACAGGACCTGCTCACTTAACCGGAGCAGAAGTTGCAGCAACAGATCTTCGCGCAGGTGCTGCTCTTGTTCTTGCCGGATTAGTGGCAGAAGGAGAAACATCTGTAACAGAGCTCCGCCATCTTGATAGAGGATACGTAG
Source organism: Sinobaca sp. H24 (assembly GCF_023845525.1). Taxonomy (NCBI): domain Bacteria; kingdom Bacillati; phylum Bacillota; class Bacilli; order Caryophanales; family Sporolactobacillaceae; genus Sinobaca; species Sinobaca sp. H24. The sequence continues at coordinate 72,346 of NZ_JALBWT010000005.1, read as the reverse complement.
ACTTCCATCAGAAGCTGCAGGCGCTTGGGGCAAACGTAACGCGCGTCAGCGTAGAAGATAATCAGGTGGAGGAAGTTGAAGAAAATACAGTACTTCGTTCCGTACAAAACCGTTAATATGTAAAACTAAGCCCGGCGCTTCTGCGCCGGGCGTTTTTTTTTAGGGGAAAATGGATAAAAAAAGTACACATTATTCCACTTGTGCCGATATAGAGATAAAGATAATTAAAAGCAGCGGAAAGAAACTAAAAAAGGATGTGCAGCCCGGATGTTAAGAGGGTTTTATAGTGCAGCAAGCGGAATGATGGCTCAGCAGCGGAAAACAGAGATGCTCAACAATAATATATCCAATGTCAATACACCCGGTTTTAAGGAAGACAAAGGAGCCATCCGGACATTTCCCGAAATGCTTCTTCAGGCTAAAAATACAACAGGACAAAACGGTCAGGGGTCCCATCCGATTGGAGAACTCGCGACGGGTGTTTACATGCAGGAGAAGACGGCTAACACCGTACAGGGAGATCTGCAGGAAACCGGTAATGCCGTGGATGTTGCTATTTTAAATGGAAATGTGCCCGAAAATGAAGCAGGAGACCCAAGCTCCATTTATTTTGCAGTGACGAATGAAGATGGAGAAACCGGCTATTCCCGAAATGGTAATTTCGCCGTGGATGGGGCAGGATTTTTAACAACCAGCCAGGGGCATTATATTCAGGATACCGATGGTCAGCCCATTGCTGTAGGAAATGAACGATTTACATTGAGCCGGGATGGAATCGTCACAACCGAAGATGGAGAGCAGGCGGGACAGATTGCCATAGCTTATGCAGAAAACAGCGATAATCTCGTAAAAGAAGGGTCAGGGCTGTATCGTTCAGAAAATGGAGATCTGCCGCCTGCCGGTGAGGCAGGAGCTGATTATCAGCTGCAGCAGGGTTTTATTGAGCGTTCCAACGTAGATACTACGCAGACCATGGGGGAGCTGACGAGCAGCTACCGTAACTTTGAATCCAACCAAAAAATACTTCAGTCATATGATCAGAGCATGCAGCGTGCCGTAAATGAAGTCGGCAGACTGGGATAGCCATAAATAAAGGAGACCACATATGAATTCAATGATGATGCCTGCATACAATACAATGGGAGAAATTCAAAAACAGATGGATGGCATTACAAATAATCTCTCCAACAGCAATCAAATTGGCTATAAACGAAGAGAGAGCACGTTCTCGGATTTACTGTTTCAGCAGATCAACAACCAGCCTAACGCGAACCAGCTTGGCCGCAGAACGCCTGAAGGGATCCGTCAGGGAAATGGAGCGGGTATTGCCCAAACGGCTCTTCGCCTCGAACAGGGCGCTTTAAAACAGACGGACCGTGAGCTTGATTTTGCAATTACAGACGAAGATTCTTTCTTTCAGGTAGAAAACACGGCAGGAGGAGCTGCGGAAAGGCGTTATTCCAAGGACGGTAACTTTAAGATGTCCGAGAATCCAGAGGCTCCCGGATCATGGACGCTCGTAAACAGTTCGGGAGAATATGTACTCGGAGAGAACGGAGAGAGAATAAACATGCCGGCAGGCGCCCGGGACATCACGCTGCTTAATAACGGACAGCTCACAGCTGTTCTGGAAGATGGGGAAACGGCAGAAATTGGCAGCATTGAACTGGCAAGAATACTCAAACCACAGCTTTTGGAAAATCAGGGCGGTAATTCTTATACACTTCCAGATCCTGCATTGCTTGATGTTGCAGAAGAAGATATGATAGAGTTGCAACCGGGAACATCAGGTCTGCTTCAGCAGAACACATTGGAACAGTCGAACGTTGACATGGGCCAGGAAATGACAAATCTTATTCAGGCACAGCGTAATTATTCCTTTAATGCCCGTGCAATTACGCAGGGAGATCAAATGATGGGATTAATTAACAGCGTACGCGGTTAATCAGCGGGGCTTGCTTGCCGGATGGATAGTATGGGAGAGGAACCGATGAAGCCAGGAAAAACACCCAGGCAGGGGGCAACCAGAACGGAACAGAGACACCGGGAAAAAACAGCGCCGGAAAGCGGTCCCACGCATGGTGAGAAGGACGATAAGTCTATTCCGCCATTATGGAAACGTCTGACAGGTCTTCTTATTGCCTTACTTATTCTTGCATTCGTAGGATTAATCGTCGGCTATCTGATTTTAGGGGACGGCGAATCTCTGCATGTATTGAATCCTGTTACGTGGATTGAACTGCTCCGCTTTGTCACGGGTCGATAGCACAGCTTGTTTATGGCATACTATAAACAGGCTGTGTTTTTATTATGCTTAAAAAGGAGAGATACATATGTTAACTATTGATGAAATCAAAGACATTATTCCGCACCGCTATCCATTTCTTTTAATCGATAAAGTAATTGAAGTCGAAGACGGCAAACGAGCGGTTGCTGTAAAGAATGTCACGGCAAATGAAGAGTTTTTTAACGGGCATTTCCCGGAATATCCGGTAATGCCCGGCGTTCTTATTGTAGAAGCAATGGCCCAGACAGGGGCTGTAGCTCTTTTAAAGCTGGAGGAAAACCGGGGCAAGCTTGCTTTGTTTGCCGGCATTGACGGCTGCCGTTTCAAGCGCCAGGTAAAACCGGGTGACCAGCTTACGCTGGAAGTGGAGATTAAAGGATTCCGCCGCTCGATTGGAAAAGGAAAAGCTACAGCAAAAGTAGATGGCGAGATTGTAGCGGAAACGGAACTGACTTTTGCACTGCAGGACGCACCATCCTCTTAAATAACGCTGAGAACTAATCTATTGAAGAGCCCGGTATGAATCAATTCCGGGCTCTTTTTCTATATATCTGCATCAGGCATTTTCTGAAAAAGAAAAGCCCCGCTGTGATAAAATAAAAAAAAGCGAAAACGTCGAGGGGGAGTCCTGCCATGCTTCTAACATCCAAAGAAAAAAAGCATCTGCTGAAAGTGTTAAAAAGAGATCAGTATAAATTGTTTCAGCCGCAGGCGGAAAAAGAGAAATCAAAAGAGCTGTACGACAAAATCAAGCAGACGATCCGAAATGAAAAAATAAATGAAGATAAGCAGAGCAGCAAGCTTTAAAGCGCTGACCGTATGATTTTTGTCAGAGAAGCTTTTCTGTAAAACAGTAAGATAAGAATGGGGAATTAGATCCTTGTTTATTACAGGCTGTGTCTATACATTATATAAGCAGGTATTGTTTATATTCCATTAGAAAAGCAGGGTGGCACAGCGTGAATATGTGGGAATGGTTTGTTGCTTTTATCCTTGGAATGGTAGAAGGATTGACGGAATTTGCGCCAATCTCTTCTACAGGCCATATGATTATTGATGATATGTTATTATTTCAATCAGCAGAACTTTTTACACAGGAAGTGGCAAACACATTCAAAGTAGTGATTCAGCTTGGCTCTATCATGGCTGTCGTCATCGTATTTAAAGACCGCTTTAAAGAAATGCTGTATATAGATAAAAAAGCGGTGACTTCTAATCCCCGGCAGCGCCTGAAGCTTTCCACCATTATTATTGGACTGCTGCCTGCAGCTGTACTCGGTTTTTTATTTGAAGATTATATTGATACGTACTTATTTTCCATTAACACCGTTATCGCAGGTTTAATTGCTGGAGCATTTCTTATGATTGCTGCAGATAAATTCAGGCCGTCATCGGGACTGACTGCCTCAGTGGATCAGATTTCCTGGAAACAGGCTTTACTTGTAGGAGCGGTACAGTGCCTGGCCCTGTGGCCCGGTTTTTCAAGGTCAGGCGCTACGATATCAGGAGGCGTGCTTCTTGGAATGACACATAGAACGGCAGCTGATTTTACGTTTATCATGGCCGTTCCGATCATGCTTGGGGCAGGGAGCCTTTCTCTTATTAAGAACTGGCAGTATTTTACGCTGGATGCCCTTCCTTTTATGGGGGTCGGCTTTATCAGTGCGTTTTTGTTTGCGCTGCTGTCCATCCGCTTTTTTTTAAGGCTGATCGACAAAGTAAAGCTCGTTCCTTTTGCCATTTACCGGTTATTACTGGCAGGAGTGTTAATTCTCATATTAATCTAAAAACAGAGAGAGCCATGAGGCTCTCTCTGTTTTTTGAATTCTTATTTAAGCCTGAACGGTAACGGTCCAGCCCATTTTATCTTCCATCATTCCGGTTTGGATACCGGCAATTGTTTCATATAAGTCCAGGGATAGTTTTCCGGTTTCGCCGTTATTGATGGAAAGATCTGTGCCTTTCCATTTAAGAGTGCCTACCGGTGAAATGACGGCGGCAGTCCCGGTGCCGAATACTTCTTCAAGTGTCCCATTTTCATGAGCGGCTTCGACTTCCTCGATAGAGATCAAACGCTCAGTCACTGGAATGTCCCAGCTTTTAAGCAGCTCGATCACGGAATTACGGGTAATACCTTCCAGAATACTGCCGTTTAATGCAGGGGTAATAACCTCTCCATTAATTTTAAAGAAAATGTTCATGCTTCCTACTTCTTCTATATATTTCTTCTCGATAGCATCAAGCCAGAGCACCTGGTCATATCCCAGTTCTTCCGCCTTTTTCTGGGCTTTGAGGCTTGCGGCATAGTTGCCTGCCGTTTTTGTGAAGCCAACGCCGCCTTTAACCGAGCGGACATAATCATCTTCTACAAAAATACTCACGGGACTCATCTGCTCGGAGTTGGAATAATAAGCTCCAACCGGAGATAAGATAATAATTAATTTATAGCGCGAGGACGGCTTTACGCTGAGACTGGCTTCTGTGGCAATGATAAAAGGACGAATATAAAGCGACTGTCCCTCTTTTGTAGGAATCCAGTCTTTCTCCAATTTAACCAGCTCTTTTAAAGCATCCACCATGAAATTTTCATCAATTTCCGGAATGTTCATACGCCGGTTCGATTCATTCAGCCGTTTGAAATTTTTCTCCGGCCGGAATAAAAGCAGCTTGTCCTGAAAATGATAGGCTTTTAACCCTTCAAACACCGCCTGTCCATAATGAAACACAAGACTGGATGGATCCATTGTTAAAGGCTGGTAGGGAATGATTCTGGGCTCGTGCCAGCCGTCCTCCGTGCTGTAGTCCATCATAAACATATGGTCGGTAAATTCTGCGCCAAATCGGAGATTATCATAATCCGGCTTTGACTTTTTTTCTTCTCTCTCGTGAATGGCTAATGATAAAGACATACCGTATCGCTCTCCTTGTGTGTAAATACAATCATATGGTGTGCATTATAGCAAGTATACTCTTAAAAAACCACTCAGGGAAAGAGCTCTCAGGAATAAGAGACAATAGATTTTTCAATCACATGGCTTTTTAGAAACAACAACACAATACCGAGCAGCAGAACTGCTGCTGATAGAATAAAACCACCTGTGTATTCGCTGCCGGTTGTCACTGCCGCTGCAGCAAGGGGGCCGAGGAGCTGGCCGATGCCGTAACTTGCTGTAAGACCCCCCATAATAAGCTGTGGTTTCAGAGGCTGGAGCTGTCTGGCAAGCATCATCGTTAAGGCAACAATTCCCATGAAAGAGCCTCCATAGCCGATGGCGGAAGCTACTGCAAATCCCGTAGTCGGAGAAATGAGCGGCAGAAGCACCGCTGCTGTCTGAAGAATATAGGCACTTTTTAACGATGAAAGAAGCCCGATCCGTTTTTGCAGCCAGGCCCAGAATAAACAGGAGGGAATGACTGCTGCTCCTACTACCGCCCAAATATAAGAAGGAGACAGACCCAGCTCTCCTTTGGAGGCTAAAAGTGATATAACAAACGTGCCGAATATAATATACCCAAAGCCTGCACAGGCGTAAATCAGGTAAAGAGCCTGCACGGCTTTTGGGTCGGGGGCACTGTTGGACGAAAAGGATACTTTATCTTCCGAAAGGTTCCGGCTCGGAAGCTCAGGCAGCTTTAATTGAAAGCCCAGCCAGATGAAAATGGAAAGAAGCAGGCTGACAGCTCCAAAACCGAGCCAGGCTCCCTCCATTCCGGTTCTTTCGACTAAAGCAGGAGTAAGCAGTCCGGACAGCAGAATGCCGCCGCCTACGCCGCCATAGAGCACGCCGGATACAGGCAGGCGGTCGTACGCTTTTAATTTATTTAGAACAAACGCGGCAGTGAGTACAAATACAAGGCCGCTTGCAATACCTGACAGCAGCCGCCAAACCAGCCAGGGAAGCAGAGAACCGCTGAGCCCCATTGCAGCTGTAGTAAGGACACTTACAGTCAGACCGGAATAAATAATACTTCTGCCGGGTTCAAGCCGCCGCGCCCACATGGCTCCGATAAAATAACCTGTATAGTTGGCGGAGGCCAGAAGCCCCGCGGAAAAAGGAGCCAGGCCCCGGCTTTCCATTGGAGGAAGGAGCGGCGTGAAAGCAAACCGCCCTATCCCCATTACTACGGATAAAGCAAGGAAACCCGCCGCCATATAAACAATAGGAATCCATTTCATTGTATCAGCCTCTTTTTTCGTAGTTCTTATTTCTTTATATCAGTAATTCGACCGCTGTTTGTAAATAGTTATTAAGCGGAATTTTATTATTATCGTTTCATAAAGACGTTTTATAGCATATGTATATAAACTTGTAAAAGGTAGAAAGAAAAGAGGAGAGAAAAAATAAAATAATGTTTAGGATTGGAGAGGGTGCTCTTTTATTATGGCATCCGTCCTCATTTTACACTAAATGTTTCATTGGCAGCGCATAAAGATGAATCACAGCGGCACAAAAAGCAGCCTGAGCGGTTTTTCGCTGCTAATGGCTGTTCTTTCATTGCAGGAGCGTTGGATCTGTCTGGCGCCTCTCCGCTGCTTTTATTATCCGCAGCAGAAAAGCTTAAATAAAAAAGCCGGCCCCTTCTTAAGTAGAGGGTACCAGCTTATTTTCCGGTGTACTGCTGTATCTATCATTAAAAGCTAAAATAGGGCACGATGCGCAGCTTTCGTTGATTCCGGTGCAGGTGACCATACATTCCATTTTCCCTTTGTTGTATATCTGGGATAATTCCTGTTTCACATAACAATCAAGCTTGGAGCAGAAAACCAGCTGTTCTGAAAGAGCATATTCCATCGTGTGCACCTCCCTTATTATTTGCCTTAAAAAGTATCTTCATACTTCTATATACCCATTATAAGACAGCGGAAACAACAATATTTGTCGTTTTTATAAAATTATATTCTTTAAACTGGGAAAGAAATGTTTAAAAAAAGCGGAAATAAGGAAAATATTACTAGTATATATCATTATGCATGAATTGCCTTTCTCTATCCGGAGGGCTGCCTGATGCAACGGAAAGGAGAGGGCTGAAATGAAACGCTGCGCATACATATTTTTTCTTTTGTCTATTTCAGCCCTCCTGGCCGGATGCGGCACAAAGGCTGAGCCTGCAGCTCTCCTGGACGAAGCTCCGGGGAGCCCTTCTTTTTTTCTGTTTTCCAATGAAGAAAATATGAAAGAAGAAAAACCATTCTATGATGCTCTGCTTACTTATTCCAATGCATGTGGAGAAGCAGGAGGTGCAGCGGTGGAAATTTTAAGCCAATCAGCCGGCATGGAAAGTGATACTGCTTTTTTTCTTTTTGCCGATCAGGATGGAGAAATGTCGTATGATGGAGAAGCAGATGCAGAAAGTATTTATACTTTTATGGAAAAACAGGCGCCCTGTCCGTCCAATAATAAATAAAAGATTATATATACAGGGCAGAAAACCTCTACCATAAAGAAACGGTCAATAAAACAGCAGTTATTTTACAGTAGCAGGAGATTATTGAAGAGAGTATAATAAAGAAATAATGCTTGTAGATAGAAAGAGGGAAGCTGCGATGGAAAACAGTTATATTTCAAAGGAGTTCGCTGATTCGCTCGTTGTTCAGACTATTGATTCAGCACAGGTTGGCGTAACGATTACCGATCCTTCCCGCCCCGACAATCCCATAATCTATTTAAACAGTGGATTTACAAAAATTACAGGCTATACGAGCAGTGAGACGCTTGGACGAAACTGCCGTTTTCTGCAGGGTGGTGTCGGAAGTGCGGAAGCTGTTGAAGAAATGCGGCGCGGCATCAAAGAGAAAAAGCCGGTTACGGTGGAAATACTCAACCGTCATAAAGACGGAAGTGTCTTTTGGAATGAAGTATACATAGAGCCATTGTACAGAGAAGGAAAGCTTTATTTTCTTGGCGTACAGAAAGATATCTCCAAACAAAAAGAGTATGAAGAAAATCTGGAAAAAACCCAGGCGCAGGTCTATCAGCTGTCGACTCCAATCGTACCCGTAACAGAGGAATTTTCTGTGCTTCCTGTTATCGGCGACCTTTCGTATGAACGCTTTGAAACGATCCGAAGCTATATATCAGAAACGTATTATTCCATGCATTATTCCTATCTGGTACTCGATCTATCAGGGTTGGGAACATATGATGAAATAGTAGCAGACGGTCTGCTGAACCTTAATCGTCTTCTGAAAATGCTCGGAGCAAAGCTTATTATTACGGGACTTTCGCCGGAGCTGTCGATTGCTTTCGTGAAAAGAAATATTAATTTGAATGATATTCAAACAGCATCGACTGTGAAAGACATTCTGAAACAGTATGGTATAACGTAAAAGCCGAAAATCCTCTGAAGGATTTCCGGCTTTTATTCATGATTAGTTTTCTTTTTTAAATTCCCAATTCCTTCTTGAGTCTTGCCTTTAGTTTTATCTTTTTTCGCGTCTGCCTGCATGTCCGGATCGTTTTTAGCATTTCCTACTTGATCTTTTACTTCGCCTTTGGCTTTATTGACTGCACTCTTGGCTTTGTCGCTGAATCCTTTTTTATCTGCCATTATATTTCGCTCCCTTTATAGGTTAATATTTATCTATTCCTTTCCTGGAAGGAAATGAAACCGGGTTGTGATATAATAGCGTCTCCATAAGGAGGAATAAACTGATGAACAATCACAAAGGGCCGTCTTCCGGCACCTCTATTCAATCCGTAGACCGGGCGCTGGTAATTTTGGATCTGCTTCAAAACAATCCGGAAGGATTAGGAGTAACGGAGCTGGCTAATAGGCTGGACGTTGCTAAAAGCACGGTGCACCGGCTGCTGATGTCTTTACAAAAGAAAAAATACGTAGTGAAAACGGGGACAAGTATTTACTGGGCTTGAAATGCCTCGAAATAGGAGAGGCCATGTCATCCCGGCTTGACGTACGAGCCACAGCTTCCCCAATACTGGAAGCACTCTCCAAAAAGACAAAAGAAACGGTGCATTTAGTTACCATGGATGAAGGAGAAGTGGTTTATATAGATAAAAAAGAAAGTGAAGCCGTGATACGTATGTTTTCACAGATTGGAAAGCGTGCTCCGGTTCACTGTACGGGAGTAGGAAAGGCAATGCTTGCCTTTTATCCGGAGAAGCAGATAGAAGATATTCTCGACAAACACCCAATGGAAAAGTTTACGGCAAATACTATCACTACAAAAGAAAAGATGATTCTGCACCTGGCTGAAATTCGTAAAAAAGGCTGGGCACTCGACGATGAAGAACATGAAGAAGGAATTAAATGCGCAGCGGCCCCTATATTTAACCGAATGGGAGAAGTGGAGGCGGCTATCAGTATTGCAGTCCCGATGATGAGGGTAAAAAATAAGGAATTCGAGATGTATATTTCAGAAATAAAAACAGCCTCTCAGGATATCTCAAAAGCAATGGGCAGTCAATTGACTTCTTGACTACGCTTTCAAATTGAGTATAATAATAAAAATACGCGAATGTATTTTTATTTTACCATTATGAGGAACAATGTTCCTTAATAAGGAACGAGGAGGAGCTATGAAAAATAAGGTGCTCGAAACGCTGAAAGAAAAAAAAACTGACAGCTATTATTCGTACAGACTCAAGCAAAGATCTGGATAAAACAATTGAAAGTCTTTATAGGGGAGGAATTCATTTTATTGAAGTGACGTTAAACACTCCCCGGGCCCTGAACGTTATAGAAGAAAACGCAGGCCTTTATGACGATCTGTTTCTTGGTGCTGGAACCGTTCTCGATAAAGAGTCTGCCGCCGCCGCCATCAGAGCCGGAGCTTCCTTTCTTTTGACTCCGACCCTTGATGAAGAAGTGATCAGAACAGGAAATCAGTATGGGGTTCCCGTCATTCCAGGAGTGATGACTCCAACGGAAATTCTGGCCGCATACCGTGCAGGAGCTGAGGTAGTGAAAATTTTTCCTGCTCACACGTTAGGAAGCTCATACCTTAAAGACGTAAAGGGGCCGCTTCCGTTTGTAGAAGCAATGGCAGTAGGAGGCATTTCAAAAGAAAACGTACCGGAATACCTGCAGAAAGGCTGGCATTCCGCTGGTATTGGGAGTTCACTTGTGAATCCGGAGTGGATTAAAAATCAGGAGTTTGAACGGATAGAAAAGCAGGCAGCCGCATTTACAGACATAGTGCGTTCGGCAGAAAGGAAATAAAGATGAAATATATTATGCTTGTTGACTCAGGAACCACAAATTCCAGAATCAGGCTGATAAATCAATCTTCTTCGGCAGTTGAAGGCTCCGTAAAAGTAGAAGCCGGGGTTCGGAACACCGCCATGAGCGGTTCAAACGAGGAATTAAAGCAGGCAGTCAAACAGGGAATTGAAAAGCTTTTAAAAAATAACAGCATTCAAAAACAGGACATTCAGTATATTTTAGCATCCGGTATGATTACATCGAATTTAGGCCTGCATGAAGTAGCACATCAAAAAGCTCCGGCGGATTCTGCAAAACTAGCCGCTGCTATGGAAAAGCGCTGTCTGGAAGAAATGTTTTATATTCCATGTTATTTTATTCCGGGATTAAAAAGTATAGAAGAGATAGAAGGTCGTCCACAGGTGCTCGATGTGATGCGCGGTGAAGAAACGGAAGCCTTTGGCCTGCTTGATGTAATGCAGCTTTCGGGAGATGGAATACTAATGCTTCCTGGTTCGCATACAAAGTGGATTAGAGCTGATGGCCGCGGAGAACTGCTTTGGAGCTCTACCAGCTTAAGTGGGGAATTATTAAAGGCCGTCCAGAGCCGGACAATTCTTTCTGACTCGCTTCCGGAAGGCCTGATAACAGAACTCGATGAGCGGGCATTGTGGAAGGGATTTTCAGCAGCAGAAACAATGGGAGTAAACAGGGCACTGTTTCAGATCCGCCTGCAGCATTTATCCGGCAACACAGAAGAGAACGAACGGGCTAATTTTTTAACCGGCGTTATTTTTCATTCGGACATTACCGCATTAAAGGAGATGAACCATCAGCACGGCGGCTGGGTGCTGGTAGGAGGGTCCTTTCCTTTAAAAGACGCTGCAGCATCTTTAATTAAACGAACGCTGCCGGAAATAGAAGTAATAGAAGCATCATCTGAGCAAGTAGAGCGTGGAGCGTGGAGAGGTCCGCTCGTCATAGCAGAACACAAGGAGGAATTATCAAAATGAAAATTACAGGATATGAATTGTTCCAGGTACCGCCGAGGTGGCTTTTCCTGAAAATAGAAACAGCAGATGGCATTACAGGCTGGGGGGAGCCCGTTATCGAAGGCAAGGCCCATACCGTTAAAGCTGCTGTAGAAGAAATGATGGATCAGCTTATCGGACTGGATGCCCGGAGAATCGAAGATCACTGGAATATGCTGTACAGGTCAGGCTTTTACCGCGGCGGCCCTATTCTGATGAGTGCGCTGGCTGGAATTGATCAGGCACTGTGGGATATTAAGGGGAAATATTATAATGCTCCGGTGTATGAATTAATGGGCGGAGCTTGTCGTAACTCTATTGGAGTGTATTCCTGGATCGGAGGCGACAGGCCTTCAGATGTAGGAGCGGCTGCTAAAGAGGCGGCTGATTCCGGTTTTGCTGCGGTGAAAATGAATGGCACAGAAGAGCTGCAATATATTGATTCCTACCGGAAGATCGACGAAGCGGTAGAAAGAGTAGCTGCAGTAAGAGAACATGGCGGAAAATATATGGGAATAGGAATTGATTTTCATGGCCGTGTGCATCGTCCGATGGCTAAAATTCTTGCGAAGGAACTGGAGCCTTTTCGTCCGATGTTTTTGGAAGAACCAGTACTTCCTGAAAACAATGAAGCACTTCGGGAGATAGCCAGACACACCCATATTCCGATAGCTACAGGAGAAAGAATGTTTTCCCGCTGGGACTTCAAGCCTTTGCTGGAAGATGGATATGTTGATATTATTCAGCCGGATGTTTCCCATGCCGGTGGAATTACAGAAATGAAAAAAATAGCGTCGATGGCAGAAGCGTACGATACAGCGATTGCTCCCCATTGTCCGCTGGGGCCTATAGCTCTTGCTTCGTGCCTGCAGGTGGATGCCACTTCCCACAATGCTTTTATTCAGGAACAGAGTCTGGGCATTCATTACAATAAAGGCAGCGATCTGCTTGATTATATAAAGGATAAGACCGTCTTCGACTATGAGGATGGGGCAGTCAAAATACCAGCCGGACCAGGTCTCGGAATTGAGATCAACGAAGAGTATGTAAGAGAACAGGCTCGTAAAGGCCACAATTGGAAAAATCCAGTATGGCGCCATAAGGATGGCAGCATCGCAGAATGGTAAAAAAAGCCGGCCCTTATTATAAGACGGGCCGGCTTCTGTATTTACAAGCGCTTGCGGGAAATAGCATCCCGGATTAAAGATAATGCTTCCTGCGTCTGCTGTTTTCTTTTGACACAGTAATTCACATACAGCGTATCAAGCAGGGACAGTTCTGCAATTCTGGAAGCCAATGCTTCAGAGCGGTATTCAGTCTCCTGTGCTACCGTATAAAGGGAAATGTCGGCCTGTTTTGTAAGCGGGGATTTGGCATAGTTTGTAATGGCAATGGTGCGGGCGCCTTTGTTTTTTGCAACTTCCAGCACTTCCAGCAGATCCTTATTGGCACCTGTGTGGGAAATGAAAAATGCGGCGTCTTTTGGCTTAAGCTGGGAAGCGGCCATCAGCTGAAGGTGATTATCGGTATAAGCCAGGCTTGAAAGACCGGTACGCATAAATTTATGCTGCCCGTCCTGGGCGGTGACGCCTGAACCGCCGCTGCCGTAAAAATGCACCTGTCCTGCCTCAAGTAATATATTTAAGGCTTCCTGGAGGGTTTCTTCTTTTTGTATATCTCGTGTATGAGCGAGTGCGGTCATGTTGGACTGGAACACTTTATTCATAATGGTTGTTTCTGAATCATCTTCCTTTATATCTTCATGAATATCTTCAATAGGTGTTACGAGTTCGGAGGCAAGCGAAATTTTCATTGCCTGGTATCCCTTAAACCCTAAATGCGTACAGAAACGAAAAACAGTAGCATCTGCTATTTGAAGATTATCGGACAGTTGGTTAATAGTAGAATGAATAATTTTTTCAGGATTTTTTAACACATAGTCAGCAATCATTTTTTCTTTTACACTCATTTGTTTGTATGAAGAGTGAATAAGATGAAATACGTGCGGGACGGATGCGCTGGCCATAAAGGGCTCCTTTCCAAACGTGTCTTTCTGATAGTGTAAATCAAATAAACAGAGAAGAGAAGTTGAAAGAAAAAAATTTTCAGGTTGTTTAAAATTTTATTTCTTGTATAATAAAAAAATAAGAAAAATATTTTCATTATCAGCCAAAAATGAAAACGCTGTAATTTTGCGGGGAGGATTAAAAAGTGAAAGCGATTATTGGAATTGATATAGGTACAACCAGCACAAAGACGCTTGCATATGGCACGGACGGCCGCATTTTTTCTGAAATAGAAAAAGAGTATCCGTTGTATTCGTCCATCCCTTCAGAAAAAGAACAAAATCCGGAAGAAGTATACTCCGCTGTTATAGAAACAATAAGAGATACTGTGAAAGTTCTGCAGGAGCAGGGGGTGGAAGCAACGGGTGCGGGGTTCAGCTCAGCTATGCATAATATCATGGCCGTTGACGAGAATGGAAAACCTCTTACCAGGCTTATTACCTGGGCCGACCAGCGTTCAGTTAAAGAAACGGAAGCTCTAAAAGAAGGAAATGGCCACGACATTTTTATGCGGACCGGAACACCCATTCATCCGATGTCTCCTTTAACCAAATTAATGTGGTACCGGAAGAATGAACCTGCTCTTTTTAAACAGGCAGCGAAATGGATTTCCATAAAAGAATTCGTGTTTTACCGGTTGTTTGGCACGTATGCCGTCGATTATTCCGTTGCTTCTGCTACAGGGCTGTTTCATCTTGAAAACCTGGACTGGGATGATGAAGCTCTTCGTACGGCAGGTATAACGAAAGAACAATTATCTGTTCCGACAAAGACAAGCAGCATTTTTACAGGGCTGAAAGAGGAGCTTCAACAGGAGCTGGGACTGTCGGGAGAAACTCCTTTTGTTATCGGAGCAAGCGATGGGGTGCTCGCCAACGTTGGATCCGGCGCGCTTGCACCGGGAGTGGTAGCCTGCTCTATTGGAACGAGCGGAGCCGTGAGAACAGTGGTGGATAAGCCTTATGTAGATCCTAAGCAGCGGATTTTCTGTTATGCGCTTTCCGAAGGCAGATGGGTCATAGGAGGGCCGATTAATAATGGAGGCATAGCGCTGCGGTGGGCCCGTGATAAATTATTTCCTGATTTAAAAAAGCTGGCAGAACAGGAAGGTAAAAATCCCTATGACGTTCTCAACGAGATAATTGATTCTGTAGCACCCGCATCGGACGGTTTAATTTTTCTTCCCTACTTAATAGGAGAAAGAGCTCCCTTTTGGAATTCTGATACAAAGGGAATGTTCTTCGGCCTGACACTTCATCACGGCAGGGAGCATATGCTTCGAAGCGTTATGGAAGGCGTCATGATGCAGATGTATTCTGTTGTTATTGCTTTAATGGAAGCCGGCGTAGAGCCTGTGCAGTTCAGGGCGGGCGGTGGATTTGCGCGCTCGCAGACATGGAAACAGATGATGGCAGATATGTTCGAAACAGAAATTGTTATTCCGGAAAGTCATCAGGGATCCTGCTACGGGGCCGCCTGGATGGCGATGGATGCACTTGGCATAGTGGACAGCCTGGATAGTATTGAACAGACTATTTCAATTGATGAAAAGCAATACCCGGTTAACGAAAATGTGACTGCTTATAGAGATATTAAGCCTATTTTTCTGCGAATGGCAAGAGACCTGCAGGATGAATTTAAAGCAATATCCGACGTGCAGCGTTCCCATGCCGAAGGAAAAAGAAGGCTTTCAGCAGATAATGAGGAGGAAATATTATGACAACATCAACACCGTGGCTCGTTATCGTTGCGGTATTAGCAGTTGTTCTGCTTTTATTTCTAGTAATGAAAACGAAGCTGCAGGCATTTATTGCATTACTGCTTGTTAGTTTTATCGTAGGACTTGCTGTTGGGATGCCGCCTGGAGAAATTATAGAAACCATTGAAGCAGGAATGGGAGGCACACTCGGCTTTATCGCTGTCATTATCGGCCTGGGAGCAATGTTCGGGGAAATGCTCCGTGTTTCCGGCGGGGCTGAACGACTTGCTTTAACGCTGATGGATAAATTTGGAGAGAAAAATGTGCCATGGGCACTTGCTTTGACCGGTTTTATTATATCGATACCTGTCTTTCTGGACGTTGCACTTGTTATTTTAGTACCGATTCTATACAGTTTAGTCCAGCGCACCGGCAAATCCCTGCTTTATTTTGGGATGCCGCTTCTGGCTGGTCTTGCAGTTACCCACAGTTTTATTCCGCCGACTCCGGGTCCTATATCGGTGGCAGCTTTACTCGGAGCAGACCTTGGATGGGTTATTCTGTTTGGTGTTATTGCCGGTATCCCGGCAGTGGCGATTGCCGGCCCGATTTTTGGTAAATACATTGCAGGCAAGATCCAGGTGGGTGTACCGGAGTACATGATGGAACAAATGAAAGAAATGGACTATGACCGCGATCTTCCAAGTTTTCGGAGCGTAGTAGCCATTATCACGCTTCCGCTTGTATTGATTCTGGTTAATACCTCCGCTGATCTTGTACTCGAAGATGGAAGTACACTTCAGGTAATACTTACTTTCATAGGCCATCCATTTGTGGCGCTTACGATGGCTGCTCTTCTGACATTTTATATCTTTGGTATTCGCCGCGGATATAAAAAAGAGGAGATCCAGCAGATTACAACAAAAAGCGCTTGAACCGGCGGGAATTATTATTCTCGTTACAGGTGCCGGCGGTGTATTTGGTGAAATGCTGATTCAATCGGGTATAGGAGATGTACTTGCTGATTCCATGCAGAATGCGCAGATGCCGCTGATGTTGTTTGCTTTTATCACAGCAACGATTGTGAGAATTGCCCAGGGTTCGGCCACAGTCTCCATGATAACAGCAGCCGGACTGGTAGCACCGCTTTTAGATACCTATAACGTCAGTGATCCTATGCTTGGCCTTTTGGTTATTGCAATCGCTTCTGGTGCGACCGTCGTATCCCACGTGAACGATTCTGGTTTCTGGCTTGTAAACCGCTATTTCGGATTAACGGAAAAACAAACGCTTCAATCATGGACCGTAATGGAAACTATTATTGGCGTTGTCGGATTTACAGTTGTATTTATCATCAGCTTTTTCGTATAAAACAAGAGGGGGACAATGATCATGAAGATCGGATTGATTGGCTTAGGGAAAATGGGATTTAACATAGGCGCACAGATGCTGGAAAAGCAGCACGAGGTAGTGGCCTTTGATGTGAATAAAGAATTTACGGCTTCCTTTGAAAATGAAGGAGGAACGGCAGCTGAAAGTCTGGAAGATCTGGCGCAGAAGCTGGAAACACCCCGCGTTGTCTGGGTAATGGTTCCCGCCGGCGAACCGACAGAAAAAGTGTTGAATGAAATAGCAGGGCATCTGGATAAAGATGATATTTTAATTGATGCCGGAAATTCCCATTATAAAGAATCGCTGGAGCGTCATAAGACATTTGCTGAACAAGGCATCCGGTTTATGGATATGGGAACAAGCGGCGGCATTTCCGGCGCAAGGCATGGTGCCTGCTTCATGGTAGGAGGCGCCAAAAGCGCCTTTGACCACATTGAACCGGTACTGGATGATTTATCCGTTCCAGACGGCTATCATTATTCAGGAGAAGGCGGAAGCGGCCACTACTTGAAAATGGTGCATAATGGCATCGAATACGGCATGATGGCAGCCATTGGCGAAGGATTTGACCTTCTCGAAAAAAGTCCATTTGATTATGACTATGAAGGGGTTGCGAAAGTCTGGAATAATGGATCGGTCATCCGCGGCTGGCTGATGGAGCTGATGGAAGAAGCATTCAAAGGAGATGCAAGGCTTGATGATATAAAAGGAGTTATGCATTCTTCCGGAGAAGGCAAGTGGACCGTAGAGTCCGCACTCGATATGGAAATGGCGGCGCCTGTCATTACGATGGCTCTAATGATGAGGTATCGTTCGCAGGAGGATGACACGTTTACCGGTAAAGTAGTGGCAGCCCTGCGCCACGGATTCGGTGGTCATGCGACAGAAAAAAGCAGCGAAAACTAAATCATAAAAGGCTGTTCCCTATAACAGGGCGCAGCCTTTTTTTATTATATTAAATCACGAAACAGGTTGGACTGTTCCTCGAGCTCTTTGGCGGCCTGGCTGATTGTGTGAAAATTATCGGCGGCTTCCTTTATCTGCAGGCGGCTGTTTTTTACTCCCTGCTGGGAACGAACGGTCCCTTTACTTATTTTATCTACTTCACGGGTTATGCCTTCCACATGCATATTAACTTCTTTTGTAGACTCCTGGGCCCGGTTTGCGAGCTTTCGTACCTCATCTGCCACCACAGTGAAGCCGCGGCCATGTTCGCCGGCTCTGGCTGCTTCTATAGCAGCGTTTAATGCGAGCAGGTTAGTCTGGGCAGCGATCTCCTTGATAGTCTGAACGATGTCTTTTATGGAGTCGGCCTGGTCTTCCAGAGATTTCAGGATACTGAGGTTGTTATCTGCTTCTTCAGATATAATAGTGGCGTTATCAGACAGCTCTCTGCTTTTCTCGACGCCTCCAAGAGCACGGGTTAGCAGATCTTCGGACATGTTCTGTATACGCGAAGACATCTCCGTCATTTCGGCTTCACGGGAAGTGATATCTGTAGCAATTTTAATAACGGCATTTACTTTGTTATTGTTATCGAATACAGGCATATACGTAGCTTCTAATGTAATCATCCTGCCGCTGCTCGTCACACGCTGAATTTTATCCTGAAAAGACACGCCTGTACGCAATCGTTTCCAAAAATTCATGTAATCAATGCTTCCCGCAAACTCAGGGAGGCACAGCGCTCGATGATGCATGCCTTTTAGTTTTTCGGCAGGGTATTCTACAGCCCCGGCAAATAAATCATTAGCCCATAGAATCGTGCCATCCGGCTCAAATTCAATCATAGCAAGAGATTTTTCCAAAGAAGCAAGAACATATTGCTGATTCAGCACCTGGTGTGAATTAGCTGCCATCTTCATTTCTTTATCCCCCGGTCTATATAATGCGTCTAAACTATATATCGGCAGAAATAGAGAAGTATTAATAATTAATAGTAACAATTTGAAATATAACTTTATTTTTTAATAATTGTAAAAATAAACGATAGAAAATTAAATAAATGGCAAAAAAAGCAAAAAAAAGAGTCTGGCTTCTAAAAGTCAGGCTTTTTAATAAATAACTATGTATATATAGCAGGGTAGGGATACATCAAACGAAGAATTCTACGCTTGCAGCAGGGTAAGCCGAGCAGGTATCCGATCCCTGCATTCTGGTAACTTCCTTTAAGAAAGGAAATTATTTAATTGTCATTATTATACGTTTGTTTTTTTGTTTCTTTTCTTGAAAAGCGGCTTTTTCACAGCTTTTACAACAGGATTTGTTTTGTTCTGCTGCTCAGCGTCTTTGCCGTAAAGCTCTCTAGCTTTTGTGTACATTAGTGTCAATTAATAACCCTCCTTTTTATCTTCTTATAAACAGTTTTCCCGCTGTGTTTTCTTCGCAAACATACGATTTTGTTAATTAAAACAACGGTATAAACAGCGGGAAAATAAATTGCTTATAAGTGAAAATTAAACCATTTTTCAAGCGCTGTCAATAGAAGAATTTCAATAAAGTTCAGGAAATTTAGATAACTCTTCTAGAGCGCTTCCGACAGTAGATACAAAGGATTTTAAAAATATAAAAATTCTTTTTTAACGCAGAAAAACCACTCCTTTTTTAGAGTGGTTTTGGGTGAAATTAAGAGCTTGTTTTTAAAGCTCTTTTTAAAATTTTCCCGGTAGCGTTTTTTCGGAAGTTCTTCAATAAATTCAATATCGGCAGGAAGCTTAAACTTCGCCAGATGCTGACTGCAGAAACCATGCATATCTTCTGTAGTTAATTCTTTATTTTTTGTAACAACAAAAGCTTTGATTTTTTCTCCGTAGGCTTCATCGGGTTCGCCAAGCACGGCTGCCTCCACGACATCAGGATGCTGATAAATGACTTCTTCTACCTCGCGGGGATATACGTTGTATCCGCCGACAATAATTAAATCTTTTTTGCGGTCTACAATGTAAATATAGCCTTCTTCATCCATGCGGGCGAGATCCCCGGTATGAAGCCAGCCATCGCGGATGGTCATACTGGTTTCTTCCGGAAGGTTCAAATAGCCTTTCATCACATTGGGGCCTTTCACAATCAACTCACCTACTTCATTTGACGGAACTTCTCTGTCTTCCGGATCTACGACCTTATTTTCTATGCCGGGGAAGTTAACGCCGACAGAACCAGCTTTTCTTTCTCCATTCAGGGGATTAAAGGCGGTGACCGGTGCACTTTCCGAGAGGCCGTAGCCTTCAAGAATAGGGACATCAAATCGCTCCTGGAAACGTTTGAGAAGTTCAACGGGCATGGAAGCACCGCCGGAAATACAGAGGCGGATGGAGGAAAGCTCTTCTTTTCCAATATCAGGCATCTGATTAATAAAGTTGTACATCGTTGGTACCCTGCAAATAAGGTTACCTGATGCTTTTGTATGGCCGTTACCGTTTCTTTTGGGCTGAAGGCCGGCATAATAACGATAGGTACACCTTTGATAAGAGAAGCGTTCATCGATACGGTCATACAGAATACGTGAAACATGGGAAGTACGGCCATGGATACATCTTTTTCTTCATATTCCATAGCCTCTGCCGTTGCGAGCGCATTGGACAGCACGTTCTCATGCGTTAAGATTGCTCCTTTTGGCCGGCCGGTCGTACCTGACGTGTAAAGAATAACCGCCGTATCCTCTTTTGTAAGCGATACGGAGCCCAGAGGAGCCTGGTTATTATCGAGCAGGGAAGAAAAGGGAATATAGCTGGAAGAAGAATCAGAGCCTTCTCCAGTCAAAATAACGTGGTCCAGGGAGGAAAGTTTATCCTTTGCCTGCAGGAGCGGGTCTTTCATTTTCCCAATACCGACAATCGCCTTTGCTCCCGAGTTCGAAAGAATAAATTCAAGCTCGCTCGCTGTATACATAGGATTCATTGGAACAACAGCAGCGCCGATACGGAGAATACTGTAATAGGAGATCACAAATTCAGGAGAATTGCCCAGCAGAAGAGCCACGCGGTCTCCTTTTTGAATACCGAGAGATTCTAGTGTGCCGGCGGCCTGGTTAATGTCTTCAGTAAGAGAGGAATAGGAAAAAGGCTGGTCCTGCCATATGTATGCAGTAGACTCAGCAGAGTTCTTTGCTACGTCCTCTAAATAATCCACAAGTGTAGTCAATAAATGAATCCTCCTTTTTTAAATAATGAATGAATAGTCATTCATGTAAGCGATAACAAAATACTACTATAAACATAATCTCTATGGAAGAACATGTCAAGATGCGAACATGGATTTACAATGAAAAGGTCTGGAGATCAGCCTGTATCTGCTGATTCAACTTATTGGATGTTAAAGTATTTGTACTAAAATATTAATATATTCAGAGAGAATTTATTTCTTTTTCTAAACAAGGAAGGAAAGGAAGTTCTTTGTATAGAAGAGGTACGTTAATTAAGGAAAAGATACATAGGTGGGATAAAATGGAGAAGCCGTATATTTTAGCATATGGAAGAGTTAGTGAAGAAGCCCTGGAAAAGCTGAGCCGTGAGTACGAAACGGTCTACTTTGCGAACGGGGAAAACCTGGAAAATGAACGCTTTCGTGCAGTACTGCAGCAGGCCCAAGCTATTGTCGGAGTGGAACTGGAAGTGAACGAAGAACTGCTCGATCACGCTCCGGAGCTGAAAGTTGTCAGCAATGTAGCAGTAGGGTACGATAACCTTAACGTGACAGCGCTTTCTGAAAGAGGGATAGCTGCCTGTCATACACCGGGCGTCCTTAATGATACGGTAGCAGATGCCGTGTTTGGAATGGTGCTTGCCTCCGCGCGGAGAATTCCGGAAATGGACCGGTTCGTAAAAGAAAAAAAGTGGAATGGCGTCATGCCGGATGAAAAATTTGGTGTGGATGTCCACCATAAGAAAATCGGTATTATTGGCATGGGACGTATAGGGGAAGCGATAGCAAAGCGTGCCGCCCTCGGATTTGATATGGAAGTGCTGTATCACACCCGCTCAAGAAAAGAAAAAGCAGAGAACGAGTACGGGGCGGTTTATCAAGAACTGCCAGACCTGCTGGAGCAGTCCGATTTTGTTGTGCTTATGACGCCGTTGACTCCGGAGACGGAAGGATTAATGGGGACGGAGGAATTCAGGAGAATGAAAGCGGACTCCATTTTTATCAATGCCTCCAGAGGCGCGGTGGTAGATGAAGAAGCGCTGGTTCATGCGTTGAGGAATGGAGAAATCCGGGGAGCGGCGCTTGATGTATTCCATCAGGAGCCGATACAGCAGGATCACCCTTTTTTGACGATGGAGCAGGTTATTACGCTTCCTCATTTAGGGTCGGCCACAGCTGAAAATGAAAATAACATGTCCCTGCTGGCAGCGGATAACGCCCTGCAGGTACTCAAAGGGCAAAAACCGGCGTATATGATAAATCAGGAAATATGGAAAGGGAGGAACAAACATGAATGAAAAATTTACAGCAGAAGCAGTCAGTCCAGCCGAATGGTATGAAAAAGACGAGGAGCTGGTCTGGCATGCCATGCGTCCCGGCAGCAAAAAACGCTCCTTTATCGCGTCAAAAGCAGAAGGGGCGTGGCTCGAAGATATAGACGGAAACCGCTATCTTGATGCGATGGCAGGCCTTTGGTGTGTGAATGCAGGCTACGGCCGTAAGGAGATTGCGGAAAGCGTATATGAGCAGCTGCTGGAAATGCCCTTTTACCCTCTGACACAAAGCCATAAGCCGGCTATACAGCTGGCAGAGAAGCTCAATGAGTGGCTGGGGGGAGACTATGTTATCTTTTTCTCCAACAGCGGCTCGGAAGCAAACGAAACGGCTTTTAAAATAGCAAGACAGTATTTTCACCAAAAAGGGGAGGCGGCGCGCCAGACGTTCATCTCGCGCTACCGCTCGTATCATGGAAACACGATGGCGACGCTTGCCGCCACCGGCCAGGCCCAGCGCAAATATAAATACGGCCCGGGACTCCCCGGTTTTGTTCATGTGTCCCCGCCGGATCATTACCGCTCAGGAATGGAAACAGAAGCACAGAGCAATGAAAAGGCCGTACAGGACATGGAAAACGTTATGAACTGGGAGCTTGGTGAAACGATCGCCGGGGTTATTATGGAGCCGATTATTACAGGTGGAGGCGTTCTTGTACCTGGAGATACGTATATGAAGCGGGTGCAGGATGCATGCCGGAAGAACGGGGCTCTGTTAATATCAGATGAAGTGATCTGCGGATTCGGCCGGACCGGAAAACCTTTTGGCTTTCAGCATTTCGATGTGCAGCCGGATATTGTAACGATGGCGAAAGGCATTACAAGCGGCTACCTGCCGCTGTCGGCCACTGCCGTGAAGCGGGAAATCTATGAATCGTTTCAGGGAACGGAAGCTCATGATCATTTCCGCCATGTGAATACGTTTGGTGGCAGCCCGGCATCATGTGCGGCGGCGCTTGCTAACCTGGAAATAATGGAAAAAGAGAAGCTCAGCGAACGCTCAGAAGAGCTGGGCAGAGAACTTCAGGAGTCACTTCAGGAACTGCTTTCTCTTCCTCATGTAGGAGATGTCAGAGGAAGAGGGCTGCTTGCCGGAATTGAATTTGTAGAAACGAAAGAAAACAAACAGCCGTGGGAAGAGGCGAAAGTAGCGCAGATAGTAGCACGCTGCAAAGACAAAGGCATAATTATTGGAAAAACAGCCGATACGGTAAACGGCTTTAATAATATTACGCTTTCACCCCCGCTTAGTCTTACCCGCGAAGACTTTGATTTTCTAGTAAAAACGCTGAAAGAAACCGTTCGGGAAGTAGTAACGCAGTAGGGTCACAGCAAAATGGAACTGACCACCAGACTGAACTGGATCTGGTGGTTCTTTTTTGCTTTATTGGTATAGACAACTATAACATTTAATTGTACAATTAACCTATGAGCAGATAAGAAGGAGTGGAGAAATGAGCAGAGACTGGATTATAAAAAATGTACGTATTGTCAATCCGGATCAAGAGCTGAGTGAGTCATTTATTCATATAAAGCAGGATAAAATTGTAAAAACCGCCCCGATGGCGGATTGGGAAATATATAAAAATGAAATAACGGTGGAAAAGGACAAAGTCCTGGATTTTTCCAAAGATAAAAATACTTTCCTCGTACCGGGTTTTGTAGACGTCCATATTCATGGAGCCAACGGAAGTGACGTGATGGATGGAACAGAAACAGCGCTTCAAACGATGGCTTCTTTTCTTCCCAGTGAAGGGACGACAAGCTTTTTAGCTACGACTATGACCCAGCATCCCGATAAAATCAGGCAGGCGCTGGAACAGGTGGGCAGCTATAAAGCAAAAGAGCAGGCGGAAGCCGAATGCCTCGGAGCCCATGTGGAAGGCCCTTTTTTCACAAAAGAAAAAGCGGGGGCTCAGCCAGTCGAACACCTCCGCCAGGCAGATGTTTCTCTTTTCAAAGAGTGGCAGAAAGCAGCATCCGGGAAAATAAAAATAGTATCACTCGCCCCGGAGCAGGACCCGGAATTTCTGCTTACCTCTTATTTAAAAGAAACAGGGGTAGCCGCATCGGCCGCTCATTCCAATGCAGAGGCAGACCTGGTCCGAACCGCGCAGAAACAGGGAATTTCCCATGCTACGCATTTATACAACGGGATGAGCGGACTGAATCATAGAGAACCCGGACTGGCAGCAGAAGCCCTTCTTAACTCAGGGATGACAATAGAAATGATCGTAGACGGAGTGCATATTCACCCGGATATGGTGAATCTTGCCTATCGTTTAAAAGGGGCAGCCGCTACGCTGCTTATCACCGATTCGCTGCGTGCTAAAGGACTTCCGGACGGGAAATACGATCTCGGGGGCCAGGAGGTAACAGTCAAAGGAAATAAACCTTATTTAGAAGATGGGACGATCGCCGGAAGCGTTCTGCCAATGAATGAAGCAGTTAAAAACATGACAGCTTTCAGCGGCTGCTCCCTTCAGGAAGCGGTATGGATGGCTTCATGGAACCCGGCATCGTTAGCTGGAGTGATTGATCGAAAAGGAAGTATCGAAGCAGGTAAAGATGCCGACTTTGTGTTAATGGATAAGGAAGGGACTGTTTATAAAACATGGTGCAGAGGAAATCTGGCTTTCCAGAGAGGAGAATAACAATGCGCTTAATCAAAGTAAGTGACTATAATGAAATGAGCGAAACCGCAGCGCGTCTGCTCTATGAGAAAGTAGCAGAAAAACCGGATGCCGTGCTTGGTCTGGCCACCGGCGGCACGCCTGAAGAAACATACGCGGCGCTTGTTCGAAAGGTGAAAGCGGAGCCAGTTGACCTTTCCCGCCTGCAGACATTTAATCTTGATGAATATGCAGGACTTTCTCCGTCTCATCCAAACAGTTATTATAAATATATGGAGAAAAAATTTGTGCAGCCCCTGCAGCTCAATAAGACGCAGTTCCATATTCCAAACGGCGAAGCGGGCGACGGTGAAAAAGAGGCAGCACGCTACGAATCATTAGTGCAGGAATCTTCCGGAGTAGATCTTCAGCTTTTAGGAATTGGTGAAAACGGGCATATTGGTTTTAATGAGCCCGGCACCTCTTTTCATGCAAAGACGCATGTTGTTACACTTAATAAAGAAACGAGAGCCGCTAATGCAAAATATTTCAAGCAGATGGAGGATGTCCCTGAAAAAGCAATCACGATGGGAATCGGCACGATTATGAACAGTCGGAGCATTATACTGATTGTTTCAGGAAAAAGAAAAGCGCAGGCTTTGAAACGTTTAATGAGCGAAGAGGTGTCGGAAGATTTTCCAGCGTCTATTCTTCACAGCCATCCTGATGTAACGATCATTGCAGATAAAGAAGCAGCCTCGCTCCTTTCCTAAAGACCACACATCCGCATCAAAATATGTCAGGAGGGCGCCATATGATTGATAAGCAGTCTCCGCTCCCGATTTACTATCAAATTCAGGAGCTGATCCGCAAAAAAATAGACAAAAAGGAATGGCAGACAGGCGATGTCCTGCCTTCAGAACGGATTTTTGCAGAGCAGTACGAAGTAAGCAGAATGACAGTGAGACAGGCGGTCACAGAGCTTGTAAACGAAGGTCTTCTCCGCCGGGAAAAAGGGCGGGGAACTTTTGTTGCGGAGCAGAAATTCACGCAGACGCTGCAGGGACTTACAAGTTTACAGAAGATATGAAAGAGAGAGGACTGAAACCAAGCAGCCGTCTGGTCAGCTTTAATGTTAAGGAAGCCGCAGGGAAAACAGCTAAGTACTCGGGCTCAATGACGGAGAAGCAGTCTATGAAATACAGCGGATCCGGCTGGCAGACCATTCACCGATGGCAATGGAAACCACGTATATTTCAAAAGCACTGATTCCCGGCTTAACAAAAACATCGTTCAGAATTCTATCTATGAATATGTAGAAGCAGAGCTAGGCCTGGCGATTGGATACGGAGAACAGTCATTGGAAGCCGCTCTTGCTATGAAAAAGGAAGCTGAGCTTTTGGAGATAGAGTTGAACGATCCTGTTCTACTGATTTCAAGAATTACTCATCTTCAGGATAAAACTCCGTTTGAATATGTAAAGTCGGCCTACAGAGGCGATAGGTATAAGTTCAGTATTCAAATGCCGAGAAATGAACAAAAGTAAATTTTCCAGCGTTTCTGCATAAAAATCCTCCTCCATGGTTTCGAAACGATGGAGGAGGATTTTTATGCAGGATTCACCAGTGAAAACAACTGCTCATTTAAAATCACCTCGTATCCCTATGAAAGGGAAAACGAGGTGATTTGTTTACCTTCTTATTTTCCTGAAGAAATGGGTGAAATTTAGTAACAATACGTTTAGAGAGAGGACTCTGTTTTAAGCGCTCTTATTGGGATCTTGATTTTTAATGGAATCCGCAAGGAACTCTACGTCTGTTCCTACAATCACCTGAAGGTTTGTTTTATCCATTTTCATTACGCCTTTAGCACCCTGGCGTTTGATTTCAGGTTCATCGATTTTATCCATATTATGAATTTGTAAACGCAGCCTGGTCGCGCAGTTATCTATATTTTTAATATTTTCATATCCACCGAGTGCAGCTACATAACCGTTGGCAAGGACGTCATATTTATCATCCCCTTTTGCAGAAACAACGGCAGTATCATCCGACTCTCTGCCGGGAGTCTGTAGATTGAATTTAACAATAGCGAAGTAAAAGATAACAAAGTAGGCAGCGCCGAAACCGAGTCCTATAAGCAGCAGCCGTATTGGTTCGGTAGCTAACCCGTAGCTGAGGACGTAATCCAGAAATCCAGCGGAGAACCCAAATCCGCTCAGCGTTCCTGCAGCGTAAGTAACCATCATGGAAGCTGCCATCAGCAGTGCATGAATTACATAAAGGACTGGTGCAAGAAACATAAAGGTGAATTCAATCGGTTCTGTAATACCAGTAAGAAACGAAGCTAATGCAAGTCCGCCCAGCATACCGGCCGTCTGCGTTCTTTTTTCCGGCTTGGCAGCAACTACCATAGCAAGGCACGCGGCTGGCAGCCCAAACATCATAACTGGGAAAAATCCAGTCATAAATATACCAGCTGTCGGGTCACCCGCGAAGAATCGATTTAAATCGCCGGTAGCTCCTTCAAACGATCCAAATTCAAACCAGAAAAAGCTATTTAAAACATGATGAAGGCCGATTGGTATAAGAAGTCGATTTAAAAAGCCATATGCTCCTACACCGATCATGCCGGCGTCTATTATCATCGTTCCCAGGGAATCTATACCTGCCTGTACAGGCGGCCATGCATAGCCGAATAAAAAGGCTAAAAAAATCATTGATGCTGCTGTAACAATTGGTACGAAACGTCTCCCCCCGAAGAAGGCCAGCCACATCGGAAGCTTAATATTGTAAAACCGGTTGTACATTAAGCCGGCAACAATACCACTGATAATACCTCCTAAAAAAGACATATCAACCGCTTCGTTAATTGCTGCGGTTCCATTCGTTAAGACCAGATAACCAATAGCACCTGCTAAACCGGCAGCGCCATGGTTGTCTTTTGCCAGGCCGATAGCAACACCAATAGCAAATATAAGCGGGAGGTTATCGAATAGTGCAGCGCCTGAGGCAGCCATAAATGGGATATCAAGAATGTCTTCAGCTCCCAGGCGGAGAAGTAAAGCGCAGCAGGCAGTGTTGCTATAGGAAGCATTAAAGCTTTTCCTATTTGTTGTAAAAAAACCAAGCATATGAAACCCTCCTTAAATTAATTAGATTTTTCAGTGAAATGTAAGTGGTTTTTAATTGCCTCACGAAGATGGCCGTTGTGCTTATCTAATAATTGTTCAGGGTAGTCACCACCTTCGCCTGTAATTAATTGAACAATAGCGGCTTTTGTATTATTTTTTTTGTTCCTGCATAGCGGTGACAGCCTCATTTCTGTCTGCTCCCGATGCTTCCATAACGATCGAGAGAGCACGCTCTTGCAGCTTTAGATTTGTTGGCTGCACGTCGACCATCAGATTACTGTACACTTTGCCTATTTTTATCATGGAAACAGTAGAGAGCATATTGAGGACGAGCTTTTGAGCGGTGCCGGCTTTCATTCTGGTGGAACCGGTGATGATTTCAGGGCCGAGTATAAGCTCAATAGCATGTGAAGCTTCAGCTGCCATAAGGGAGCCTGAGGAGCAGACAAGAGCTATAGTGAAGGCACCCTGCCTGTTCGCCGCTTCTATAGCTCCGAGCGTATAGGGAGTACGTCCGCTGGCGGCTATGCCGACTACAACATCGTTTTCTGTTACTTTTACAGAAAGAATGTCTGAGCGTCCGGCTTCTAGATTATCTTCCGCATCTTCGCGTGTGGATTTTAATGCCTCATCTCCTCCTGCCAAAAGCGCAATTACCTGCGATGGATCCACTCCATAGGTGGGCGGGCATTCAGAAGCATCGAGCAATCCTAATTTGCCGCTGGTGCCTGCTCCCGTGTAAATAAGTCTTCCCCCTTTTTGAAAAGCTTCTGTAATTTTTTCAGCTGCCAGTACAACAGCAGGAAGAGCCCTGGAAACCGCCAGGGGAACGATGGCATCTTCTTCGTTAATAATGGACATCATTTCATACGTTGATTTTTCATCTATATCCAATGTTTTTACATTTCTGCTTTCGGTCTTAATAGACTGGATATTGATCATAGCGTTTCTCCTTTTCTAAAATAGTCTAGTCAAAATTTATCACCATTAAGTATAGATGTCTATACCAATGTCAGATTATCTTCTGCATTATTATTTTAAATATAGTGACTAATATTTCGGTAACGCTTACATAAATATATCACCATATAGTATAGATGTCTATACCAAAATTAATTCAATTATTTTATCTGAACAATGATTTATATAATAGAAGAAACAGAAAAAAGAAAGAAATAATTAAAAAGAAATGAACGCAAACGGTTGCGTAAAAGCCTGGTTATTTCTATACTATTCATCGTGAGTAAAAAAAGAGAAGAGCAGTACAGAAAGAATAAGGGGGATTTATGAAAGACACTAGTTTTGCTATACATCCGGATCATCAACAGACAGCAGAAGAAGTTACATTTCAGGATATTGGAAACGTCACAGCCGTTTCAGAAGGCAGTGAAGCGGTCAGTCTGACGTGCGAGTATGGGTATGTAAGGATTAGTTTCCCTGCACCAGGTATTGCCAGAGTGAAAATGGATCCTAAAAAAATGCCGGAAGATACCAGCACCGCAGCGGTTGTAAAGCAGCAGCAGCCTGAAAAGATAACGGTACAGGAAATGGAAGAGGTGCTGGCTGTTAAAACAAAGGAGATCCGGCTCTCTATTTCCAAATATCCCTGCCGTATTACCATGTACGATAAAGATGGGGAGGCCATTACTGACGAACAGCAGGATGGAATGTCGTTTTCCTCAAGAGGAGAAGTCCGGGTCCGCAAGAAAATGGAGCCGGAAGATCATTTTTATGGCTTTGGCGAAAAAACAGGTTTTCTGGAAAAACGCGGAGAAAAGATGAGAATGTGGAATACAGACGTATTTGCCCTCATAATCCCGAAATAGATGCACTCTATCAATCAATTCCTTATTTTATGTCCATTCGGAACGGGAAAGCATATGGCCTTTATTTGGATAATACATTCCAGACGGAATTTGACCTGAAAACCTCTTACGAGACTTATTCCATTACTGCAGATGGAGGAGCGCTGGATTATTATATTTTAGCAGGACCGGCTCCTAAAGACGTGATCCGCCAGTACACATCGCTTACCGGCAGAATGGAACTGCCTCCGAAATGGGCACTGGGATACCATCAATCCCGTTACAGCTACAGAAGCGAAGCGGAAGTGCGCGAACTGGTGGAGGCATTCAAACGGAAAAACATTCCACTCGATGCCGTCCACCTGGATATTCATTATATGGATGAATACCGTGTATTTACGTTTGATGAACAGAAATTCCCTGAGCCGGAAAAACTCGTTCAGGATTTAAAAGCAGAAGGAATTAAAATCGTCCCTATTGTTGATCCGGGAGTCAAACGTGATGAAACGTATCTTCCCTACCAGGAAGGAATGGAAAAAAATCATTTCAGCTCTTATTCCGACGGCTCTGTCTACTACGGGGATGTATGGCCGGGCGAAAGTGCCTTTCCTGACTTTTTCCGCGGGGAAACAAGAAAATGGTGGGAAGAGCAGCAGGCCTACTATACCAATATGGGAATAGAAGGCGTTTGGAACGATATGAATGAACCTGCAGTGTTCAATGAAAAGAAAACAATGGACAATGACGTCTTTCATGAAGAGAATGGGGTATTCAAAACACACCGGGAACTTCATAACGCGTATGGTCTTCATATGAGCCAGGCAAGCTTTGAAGGCTTAAAAAACAAACTAGGTGGTAAAAGACCATTTGTTCTTACAAGAGCAGGGTTTGCAGGTATTCAGCGTTACGCAGCAGTGTGGACGGGAGATAATAGAAGCTTTTGGGAACATCTGCAGATGGCGGTTCCCATGACCCTTAACCTAGGAGTCTCTGGTGTTCCTTTTGCAGGTAACGACGTAGGAGGCTTTGC
Source organism: Sinobaca sp. H24 (assembly GCF_023845525.1). Taxonomy (NCBI): domain Bacteria; kingdom Bacillati; phylum Bacillota; class Bacilli; order Caryophanales; family Sporolactobacillaceae; genus Sinobaca; species Sinobaca sp. H24. The sequence continues at coordinate 41,654 of NZ_JALBWT010000005.1, read as the reverse complement.
CCACGACACGAACGCCGAGCTGTTAACGCGGTGGACCCAGCTTGGAACATTCACCCCCTTTTTCCGGAATCACAGTAATATCGGTACCGTGTTTCAAGAGCCATGGGCTTTCGGGGAAAAAACGGAAGAAACGATTAAAAAATATATTGAACTCCGTCATAAATGGATGCCTCATCTCTATGAGTTGTTTCAGGAAGCTTCCGAAACAGGCATGCCGATTATGAGACCGATGATGATGCATTACGCTGAGGATCCAAATACGCTGAAGCTGCATGACCAGTTTATGGTTGGTGAAGATGTGCTGGTAGCACCGGTCACTCAGTCGGCTGCCAAGCACAGGATTGTCTACCTGCCGGCAGGCACGTGGTATAACTATTGGAATGATAATGAGGTTTATGAAGGCGGCCGCTATATTATGGCTGAGGCTGATTTGGACACTCTTCCTATTTTTATTAGAGAAAACAGCGCGATTCTTGAAGGCAGCGTAAAACAAAACGCAGACGCCAAACAAGAAAGCCTGAGGGTCCATGTGTATTTAGGTGAATCGGGGAGCCTGTCTAAACGCATTTATGAAGATGATGGAGAAACGCTCAACCATCAAAACGAGAAATATTTTTCAGAAAGCATCTCTATTTCACGGGACAACGACATTATTTCAATAGAAGAAAAAGATATTCATGCAGGCTATACGCCGTGCTGGTCCGCTAAAACGTATGTACTGCATCAAGTATCTGAAGCAATAGAAGTGTATATAAACGGCAGTAAGCAGGAAACAGTATATGATAAAGCAGATTTAAGGGCATTTGTATAAAAAAATAACCCAGCCGTATAATTATGGCTGGGTTATTGCTTTTTTTGAATCAAATAGGCCTTATGAATGAAGTATCTAAAATTTGAAAATATTACATTAAGATTACACTGTAATTTTGGAATAATTTAGGTTTTGAAAAACAGAACACTGTAGAACTGCGGATTTAACACACTATATTGGTTTAAATACCCGATTTTTAAGCAAAATAAACATTTCACTGTACTAATTTTTTTTACAGTTGTATCACAAAACGCTAAAAAGGGTTGAGGAATAACGTTTTGGACTCTATAATTCAGAGTGTTGATCAGGCAGACAAAGACAAGTGAAAAAAACATACAGTAATAAAAAAAATATCAGGGGGTGACTTTTCGTCTAAAGAACGGCATATACTTTATAACGATACAGACATACATAGAATGATTTAAAGTAATAAAGAAATACAACAAATCTTATCTGTGAAAAAATCGATAAAGGTATCATGCGCCGTTCAATATACCTTATACATGTATAGGGTATAAATAAGACGAAAATCAATTATGAAAAAATATCTAGTAGGTTCAGCATTCGCAGCAGCAGCACTATTCGCAGTACCAAACGTTTCTGACGCGGCATCAATTGACGATCACGGAAGCTTAAACAAAGGAGACGTTAACTCTTCTGTTAATGCACTTCAGGAAGAACTAAAATCACAGGGATATTTCAAAGGCTATACCGGTTCTACATTCGGACCTAGAACGCTAAGTGCTGTAAAAGCTTATCAGCGTGACAAAGGAATTTCTTCTCCATCTGGAAGCTACTACGGCGTAGTTGGACCGCAGACGCTTAGTTCCCTAAGCGGATCAAGCAGTTCTTCAAATACAACTGCTTCAAGCAGCTCATCTAATACAAAAGTAGCCGGAGCTTCTACTACACAATCCAGCAGCAGCGTTGTATCAGCAGCTAAGCAGTACATTGGCTCTCCATATGTATGGGGAGGAACATCTCCAAGCGGTTTTGACTGCAGTGGATTCCTTCAGTATTCCTTTAAGCAGGCAGGCAAAAACGTGCCGCGTACTGTTTCCCAGATGTACAGCGCAAGCACTAAAGTATCCAGCCCAAGCGTTGGAGACATTGTATTCTTTGATACAAGAGGCGGTCCATCCCACGCAGGTATTTACGTTGGTAACAATCAGTTTATCCACGCTGGTTCTTCTACAGGCGTAACTATTTCAAGCATGGATAGTTCATATTGGGGCCCGCGCTATATCGGAGCCGGCCGCGTATAATAAATCTAATCGAGGCAGCCTCTTTCTCAAAGAAAGAGGCTGTTTTTATATGTATTTACAGCTTATGTATCGTCTTACTTTTTTATAATGTATAATGTAGAAGAAACCTATTCGACGATTCATTGCAAAGGAAAGTGAATAATGAATAACATACAATCTGTACAGACGCAGCTTGCAAGCTATATAGGCAAATTGTTAAGAGATCACTTTGGCAAGGGACCGGGCTCCGTTTTTGTGTCCGTAAAAAATCCCTTTATCACAATTTATTTAAAAGAGTTTGTCACACCAGTTGAACAGGTGCTGATCAACCAGGATAAGCAGACAAACGTAGAAAAAACGCGCGATTATCTTATGATGGAATTAATCCCGGAAATAAAAGAATATTTGAGTGCCAATGCGGGTTTTTCCATACAAGAGGTTTATTACGACTGGTCCCTTGATACAAAATCAGGGATGATTCTTGGTGTGCTTTCTGAAGGGAAAGCGTCTAAAGAAAAAACGTGGGACATGTATCCGGGCAAAGAAAATGTGCATAAAGAAATTATCAGAATGAGCCGTCATGCGGAGAAGACACCTATGTATGTAGACTCTTTTTATTTAAACGACCGGACTCTCGTTATTATGCGTACCGGGATTCTCGTAAGAATCGAAAAAGAACTCATCAAATCGGGATTTGAAGAAGAGTTAAAAATTACTAAACGGCCTCTGGAGAAAAATTTAATCCGCAAAACAGAATTAGAAGAAATTCTGCCTTCCTCTATTGAAAATATCTTTTTGGACTGGGATTTTAATGCAGATATCAGCTTTATTGTTATTATTTTAAAACCAAATAAATAGAAGGCCAGAAGAAGGACGGATAATAAGCCGGACTTTGTGCCGGGAACAGCAGACTATTTTGTTGTTTCCGGTTTTTTTAATTGTGTTTTTAAAACAAAAAATATAGAATAAAGGCTTCTTATCCGATAATTTTAATGTGTTATGATGATAGCAGTTGATTTGGAGATGAATCCAATGTATACAAAAGAATATAAAATAGGCATCGATATCGGCGGCACGAAAATACTGGGTCTGCTGGTGGATGCTGAACATAGAATAGTGAAAGAATGCCAATATCCAACGTTTAATGAAAATGGAATACTTGACTGGAAGGAGGCTCTTTATAAAACAGCCTCCTATCTCTGTAGACAGACGGAAGCCGGCACGATTGGGCATATGTCCATTGCGTGTGCCGGGTTAATTAATACAAAAACAGGAACGATCGTTTATTCGCAGAGTCTGAATGTTCATCAGCTCAAGCTTGCAGATGAATTGGCCGCAGCATTTGCCGTCCCTGTTTCTCTTTATAATGATGCCGATGCGGCAGCTTTTGCAGAAGCGGCTTTTTATCAGAAAGAGTCTCTGCTCTATATTTCTGTAGGTACGAGCATTGGTTCAGGGCTGATACTTAACGGAAGTATATTCAATGGGGCTGGTGGAATGGCCGGTGAAATAGGGCATATTCCCGTAGAGCTTGGAGGACGTTCGTGTCCCTGCGGGAATAATGGCTGCGTCAGAGCTTACGCTTCAGGAAAAGCGATGGAGCAGGAGGCGCTGCAGTGGCAGTGGGAAAATGGACAGAAGCGGCTTTTGATGCCTGATATCTTATCAGCTGCAGAAAAGGGAGACCCTTATTATGAACAACTGCTGCAGGACGCTGCCTCCCGGCTCGCCCAGGCGGCTGCGGCATCTGTTCATCTGCTGAACCCTTCAATGATTGTCTTCGGCGGAGGCATAATTGAAAACAGCCCACTTTACTTCAAATACACAAAAAATATCTGTCCATGCAGGAATTCTTCCAGGATTTTCTGCCATTCTGGACATTAAAGAAAGCCACTGGCAGGAAAAAAGTGCCGCACTCGCAGTATTTACTTAGTATAAGGAAATAGATAAATGATGAAACATACTATTATATATGGAAAATCAGACATAATTTAGTAAAATAATATAAGATAATAGAAAGGGGCACTAAAGCCTATGTCATCCATACTACAAAGCAGCTTAAAGACGCACTAAAATGATCTGTTGAAAAGCAGCAGTTTCAATTAGCGGAGCAGGCCGTCGTTCATTTAAAAAACCTTGCCCAGCTGGAAGCTTTTATCGAAGGCAGGCCGCGGGGGGGATTATTCCAGACAGCCCTACTGCTGTAAATCAGGGAACGGTGGACCTTCTGGCTCCGGTGCCGGAAGACAGCGGAGCCAGAAGCAGTGAATTTGCATCCCGGCAGGGTGCAGCTGCTTCTAAAAGAGACATGCTTGCTTTATTATATAGAAGAATTTAATTAAGTTAAAAAGTCGCCTCAGACATACGCGGTAAGCATTGATTTTTTTAGGGCCTTTTTGGAGAATCTAATAGAATGGAAAAATAAATCTCCTTTTTCTTCTAAAGATTATTATGAAGCGTTTGGAGGAATGCTGAGTGAGAAGTCTACTTACCAGACTTCGACACTCAGGCAGTTTATTACGCTTTTGTTCCGGTACTGCGTCAGACTGGGGCTGCTTGAAAAACCGGAAATTCATCAAAGCCGATATGTGGTTTCAGATAACAGTAATGTAGAAAAAACTATACAGTATATTAAAAGCGAAAAGATGCTTCAGCTCTAATAAAAGGCTGATTTTGTAAAGAATCCATTAGATTCTCTGCAAAATCAGCCTTTTTTATGCAATAAACCTGAAATATTCCGCGAGATTGGATGGGGGTACTTTTATCTCGGTTATCCAGGAGATTATTCTTTAAAATCTTAAACATCAAATCTAAAGTCTTAGATAATAGCATTTATTAAAAATAGGAATAGGTATTTTATCATGTTTATATTACATAAAGCCGTTCTTATATTACGTATATGGGACTTACGTTACAGTTGTGTAACAAAACACGAAAGAGTATTGTGGCATCTTTCCCTATCGTCATATAATTCAAACATAATAAAACAAATTAATAAAAAACAAGGAGGTGTGCGTTCGTTTCACTCTCACTACATAATAATAAACATGTCGTTGGAAAACATAAGAATTACCTTCCATACATAAAGCTTTATACATAGAACAATTAACAAAACCCTGTTCTAACGACATACCTACATAACGAGAGAAAAACGGCGTCAACTATACTATGAAAAAATATCTTATCAGCGGTGCACTTGCAACAGCTATTCTATTTACTCCATCCATGGCGGATGCAGCTCTTGGCGACCAGACCCTTCGTTCCGGTATGAAACATTCTGATGTGTCTGAACTTCAGAAATGGCTGAATAACAAAGGATTCAATGCAGGCTCAGCAGATGGGTCTTTCGGACCAAAAACAAGAAGCGCGCTTATTTCCTATCAGAGAAGCGCAGGTATTTCGGCTGATGGCATCGCAGGTAACCAAACCTTCGGCAAGATGAAACTCAAATCTTCCGGATCGTCTTCAAGTTCTTCTTCGAAAACAACTGTGAAATCTGCTTCCACTGGCAGCAGCGACTTTTCCCGTACGCTTCGTCAGGGAAGCCGTGGAAACGATGTGAAGGCCCTTCAAAGCGCACTTAACAGCAAAGGATTCAGCGCAGGCACAGCAGACGGGGTATTTGGTTCACGTACTGCACGTGCACTACGCTCCTTTCAGTCTGCTGCAGGAATTGGCGTAGACGGCGTAGCAGGATCTAAAACATTTGCTGCTCTTAAAGGAAGCGTTAAAGCTTCTTCCAGCAGTTCGTCTTCAAGCTCTTCAAAAGTAGCAGGAGCTTCTACTTCCGCCTCATCGAGCGGCGTAGTAAATACAGCGAAAAGATATATCGGCACTCCGTATGTATGGGGTGGAACTACAACCAGAGGATTTGACTGCAGCGGCTATATTCAGTTCGTTCTTCGCCAGCATGGGGTAAATACTCCACGCACAGTGGCACAGATGTACAATGCAGCTTCAAAGGTTTCCAGTCCGTCTGTAGGAGATATTGTTTTCTATGATACTAGAGGAGGCCCTACACACGCTGGTATCTATATTGGAAACAATCAATTCATCCATGCAGGAGCTTCTACGGGAGTAGCGATTGCAAGCATGAACAACAGCTATTGGTCCCAGCGCTATATTGGTGCAGGACGCCTGTAATACAGCAGAAAATAACAGCCGGCCGCGCAGAAGCGCAGCCGGCTGTTATTTATCGTTCTGTTGTAAGCCATTTAAAGAAAGACTTCATATTTCCCCGGAAGTCCTTTCTGCCGTCCAGACGGCGGCCGATAATAATTCCAGCTGCCAGCAGCAGGGTCACTAGAAGGGCCTCTCCAAATCCCCAAAGCAGAAAAACGATTCCGGCAGCAATAGCGGCTGTTAGGCCAACGATCCGGCCTTTATAAGGCAGGAGCATTTCCAGAAAATCTGATTGATTTTGCATAAATTCCTCCATTTTCCACATTATAACTACGAGCGCAGTACTATTTTTCTTTTGTATACTATCTCCCTTATTTGGCATTTTGAAACGCTTTAAAGGAGAAGGACTTTCTACGGAAATAGGATTACAACTATATAAAAAAGGGAAAGGAGATACCATAACGATATTACGTATAAAGGAGCTAATAACATGGCAGAAATAAATAACCAGAACAACCAGGAAGAAAAAGAACTTCAGTTCAGTAACGAAGTAATTAAGAAAATTGCAGCATTGAGCGCTTCCGAGGTAGAAGGAATTCTATCATTGAGCGGCGGAGTAGCTGAAGGATTTGCGGAGCGTCTGGGCCGTAAAAGCCTGACTAAGGGAGTAAGTGCAGAAACCGGCGAAAAGCAGGCAGCAATTGAACTGAATGTTATCGCGAAGTATGGCGCTAACGTACCGCAGGTATTCCAGGAAGTAAAAAGAAAAATTACTGAAAATGTAAGACAGATGACGGGGCTTGAAGTAGTAGAAGTAAAAATGTTTGTAGACGATGTGGATGTTGAAGGAGACAGAAAGCTCGGAGAAGAGCCGGAAGTTCAGGAAACAACAGGACGTCTCGAGTAGTATTACGTTTAAATCAAGCTATTATAACTCTATCTAATTAAAGGGGAACTTGCATATGTTTAGAATGGTAAGAAGATTATTTAAATATGGCGTGATGGCAGCACCATTTATTAAGAAGGGCTATAACAAATACAAATCAAAAAAGCGCCCATCTGATACTACACGCTAATAACATCCCCGGCGGGAGCCGGGTTTTTTTATACTTAGATTACGAGGATTTAATAGGAGGATGCTATGTCTTTTGAAAATAAAACAGTAGTAGTAACAGGTGCAGCTAAAGGAATCGGACTGGCAGCAGCCCGGATGTATGCTGAAAAAGGAGCTGCGGTAGTACTGGCTGATATCGATGAGAAAGGACAGGCTGAAGCAGAGGAAATGCAGAACAGAAGCCTCAAAGCCATTTTCATCAAAACAGACGTGACCCGCGAAAGTTCAGTATCCTACTTAATGAATAGAGTGTACGAAATATACGGAACGATTGATGTGCTCATAAATAATGCAGGGATGGAAGCTTTTCTGTCCCCGTTCGAAATCACGTTGGAAGAATGGGAAAATGTAATGCACACGAACCTGCGGAGCGTCTTCCTGGGCACGAGGGAAGCAGCTAAAGTAATGAGACAGACGCAGAATGGTGGAGCCATCGTTAATATTGCTTCAACTAGAGCAATGATGTCAGAGCCCCACTCTGAAGCATATGCGGCTTCTAAAGCGGGAATCATCGGATTGACCCATTCATTTGCGGCTTCGTTAAGTCCTTATAATATTACAGTGAATGCTGTTTCACCGGGATGGATTGAAACAGGGGATTACGAAAAGCTGTCTATTCATGATCATACACAGCATTTTTCAAATCGGGTAGGACGGCCGGAAGATGTAGCGAAAGCCTGTCTCTACTTATCCGAAGAAACCAATGATTTTGTAACAGGGACGAATCTGGTTATAGACGGAGGAATGACAAAAAAATGATTTATGAAGAATAGGTCAGGAAAAGCGGCGGATCGCAGGGTGGACGGAAACAGATATGTTTCCGGCAACTGCCCTGGAGATCATGCAGCTTTTTTCTGCTTTGTCGGCAAGCCGCATGGCTTTTGCCTCTTCTTTTTCGGTGACAGAGGATGCAAGCAGTAAATTCGGATAATGGATAATCTCTTTGTACGTAAAAACGCCGTTAGTTACATCGACGAGTCCTTTACTTTCCATAGAGAGCTTTTCCGTTTTGATACCCGCTCGTTCCAGCATAGCGGCAAAGGTTATAATATAACAGGTGGCAGCGGCTCCAAGAAGCATTTCATCTGGATTGGTTCCAACGCCGGGTCCATCCATTTCTGCAGGAATAGAGATAGCCGTTTCCAGGTGTTCTGAAGACAATGTTCCAACGCTGCTGCGGCCTTCCGGCCATTGCGTGGTAACGATAAAAGGATGTAGAGCCAAACATATCACTCCTTTAATATAATGGGATATCCTTTTAAACTAACGAAATGCAGTTCTTATTTCAAGAAATATCTTCCGTGTTGTCTTGACAAGGCTTACATACAAACTGTACGATAAGATTACGTTTTGTGGAATCGATTCCATTAATGAAATAAAGGAAGGGCGGTAAATGAATGAATTGGCTTCTGACAAATAAAAACAAACGTCTTACTCCTGAAAACAGTAAAGAACTTGAATATATAAAAAAGCAGGTAGCGGATTCCCCCTGGCGCCAGATATTTCATATTCAGCCGGAAAGCGGCCTGTTAAATGATCCGAATGGTTTCGCCTTTTTAATGGCGAATATCATTTGTTTTACCAATGGTATCCATTTGGTCCGGTGCATGGGTTAAAGCATTGGTATCATCTGACATCGGAGAATTTAGTGGACTGGAAAAGCCACGGTGCAGCGCTTGCTCCTGATATCTATGAAGACCGTCATGGGGTTTATTCCGGCAGCGGCTTAGCAGTAGAAGAAAAGCTTTATCTGTTTTATACCGGCAACACGAAGCTGGATAATGGAGAGAGGGTGCCTTTCCAATGCTCCTGTACAATGAGGACGGATGGAACATTTGAAGAGAAACAGGTGCTGATGGAAGGGGCTCCGGACGGCTATACATCCCACTTCAGAGATCCGAAAGTATGGCAGGCAGAGAACGGCATGTATTATGCAGTCATTGGAGGCCAGCGTGTTGACCTTACGGGCGCCATTCTTCTATACGTATCCGCTGATCTGGAAACCTGGGAATGCAAAGGAGAAATTCAAACGAGCCTGCCGTCGTTTGGGTACATGTGGGAATGCCCGGATTATTTTGAAATACAGGGAAACGGAATTTTAATGTTTTCCCCTCAGGGCATCGAAGCTGAAGGCAACAGCTTTCAGAATATTTATCAGTCCGGCTATATTATGGGTGAGCCGCTGAATTTAGTCTCAGGGCGGTTGGAACACGGTGCTTTCAGAGAATGGGATCACGGTTTTGACTTTTATGCCCCGCAGACATCGGAAAGTCCGGATGGCAGAAGGATATTAATCGGCTGGATGGGGCTGCCGGATCAAAGCTATCCGACCGATCGTTTTGGATGGGCCCACTGTCTGACGCTTCCAAGAGAAATTGTTTTTGAAAACGGGGAACTCCGGCAGCAGCCGGTGAAAGAGCTGAAGAATAAACGAAATAAAGCAGAGCATCAAACCTGGAATAACGCAGATGAGCTGATGAATGGACAAGCATATGAACTCGATATTCGTTTTGAATCACTGCCGGAGGCGCCTTTTTCTTTGCATGTACGGGAAGGCAGACAGGAGAGAACAACGCTGCACTATGATCCCCGGATTAGGAAGCTGGTCCTGGATCGATCAGACAGCGGCGAACCGTTAAATGAAGAGTATGGTACGACGAGAGCTGCATTACTTTCCCACCCGCTTTCCACTCTTAGAATATTCGTGGATGTCTCTTCCATAGAAATATTCGCAAATGACGGAGAACGTGTCTTTACTTCGCGGATTTTTCCGAACGAAAACAGTAAGGGAATCCGAATGCAGGCAGATGCCCGCGGTCTGGTCTTTCATGCAGAAAAATGGGAATACAAATAAAACCACAGCCCTTTTTAACTGGGCTGTGGTTTTTTTGCTATTTCAACTGGTCACGTTTATGCATGGCAACGAGCGTAATCATTTCAAAAGCAACAGCAGAAGCGAGAGCCGCGGTAATCTCTCCATGATCATAGGCAGGCAGCACTTCCACCAGGTCAAATCCTTTAATATTTAATCCGTATAATCCTCTGACATATTCAAGCGCTTCGTGGCTTGTAGGGCCGCCGACTTCCGGAGTTCCTGTACCGGGGGCATAGGCAGGATCCACAAAATCAATGTCGTAGGAAACAAAAGCAGGAGCATCGCCGACCCGTTCCCGTACCTGCGGAGCACTTCTTCATAGCCCAGCTTATGCACGTCCCGCATCGGAATGGTTTTAAAACCCAGGTCTTCAGGATCGGTTACGTCGTGAGGTCCGTAAAGCGGTCCGCGGAGGCCGACCTGGATAGAGCGGGAGGTGTCAATCAACCCTTCCTCAACGGCCCGGCGGAAAGGAGTGCCGTGCATGTATTTCTCGCCAAAATAGTTATCCCATGTGTCGCTGTGGGAATCAAAATGAATCAGAGCGACAGGGCCGTATTTTTTGGCAAATGCACGCAGATGACCGAGGCTTACAGAATGATCCCCGCCTAATATAACGGGAGTAACATCATCTGCAAGAATAGTGGAAAGCTGTTCTTCAACCAGTTCATAAGAGCGGTGAATGTTCTGCGGAACCGTATCGAAATCTCCATAATCGACGCCCGAGCAGTAGTCGAATATATCAATTTCCTGGTCCGGATTATACGGACGGAGAAGGATGGAAAAGTTCCGGATATGCTGAGGGCCTCCTCGCGCTCCAATCCGGTTAGATACCGCGGTATCGAAAGGGTTGCCGACAACTACGAAATCAACGTCCTTTGTTGTGCGGATATTTTCCAGACGCATAAACGTGCGGACCCCGGTATAACGGGGGCTTAATGAAGAATCCTTTGGTCTGTACATATGTAATCCTCCTAGAATGTCATATTAGAAAAAGAAAAGATGAGCCATAGCAACAATAATTGGCAGCGTAATGATCGTCCGCTGAATAAAGACAATAATAAGGTCAAGCAGGGACAATGGAATTTTGGAACGAAGCAGCAGAATTCCTACTTCCGACATGTACACAAGCTGTGTCATGGAAAGGGCAGCAATAACAAACCGGGTCAATTCACTTTCAATCCCGCTTCCAATAACAGCCGGAAGAAACATGTCTGCAAATCCTACAATCATAGCCGGAGCCGCAGCGCCTGCTTCAGGAATGGCCATCCACTCCAGAACCGGTACAAGCGGATAGGATAAAATCGTAAAAATAGGCGTGAATTCTGCCGTTAAAAGAGCCAGGGTTCCCAGTCCCATAACGAGTGGGATTAGACCGAACCAGATATCGAGTACATTTTTAGTACCATTTACGGCGAGTTCTTTAGGACCGGTTACTTCTGACGCTTTAGCCACTGCTTTTTCAGCAGCCCAGCGCAGTCTTGTTTTACCTTCCGGTACATCTTCGGAAATCTGTTTGCCGACAGGCTCATAGTATACGTCGGATTTCCGTGAAAGCGGAGGAATACGAGGACAGATGATGGCTGCGGCAAGACCGGCAACTACTACTGTCAGGTAAAATTGGATGAACATATGATCGAGCCCGATAAACTGAATAACTACAAGGCTGAAAGCGATAGAAGCCACAGAGAAGTTAGTGGCAATGACAGAAGCTTCTCTTTTTGTATAAAAGCCGCCTTCGTACTGCTGGGTAGTAATAAGCACGCCGACTGTACCGCTTCCCATCCAGGAAGCCATCGCATCAATGGAAGATCGGCCGGGGAGCTTGAATAATGGACGCATCAGGGAGCGGACGAGTGTGCCGATAAATTCCATTAAGCCGAACTGCAGCAGAAGCGGCATGAGGAATCCTGCCACGAGAAACCATGTAGTTAATACAGGCACTAAATCATACAGTACGGTCCCTCCCGTCAGGTCGGACCATATCATCTCAGGTCCTATCTGGAATAAAACCATCACGGCAAAAGCGGCTCCTAAGAGTCGAAAGCCCGCCCAGATCCAGCTGACCGCAAACAGTTCACGAATGAACGGAAAACGCTGCAGCCAGGCAGCATTTTGTTTATCAGCGGCTATCGCGAGCGTCATAACCCCTGACAAGACGAGAAGCAGCGTCATAAAACCAGCGAGACCATCCTGAAATACAAGCTGGAGGGATTCGGCAGCGATACCAATGCCTATTGTCCACTGTCCCTGATAAGGAACAGGGAGCAGAAACAAAAACAAACTGACAATAGAAGCAATCAGTGCCTTGGACATATTCCGTTTCGTCCAGGTAGTTTCTAAGCTGTGCCTATCCGCTCCTTTATTCGATTCCATATTTTCCACATCCTTTGCAATTGTTTTCACTTATACATATTGCAAAAACCATGCCAATATCAGGAACGAATGTTGTATTTTTTTAATTTACGCACAACGGAAGGCTGGCTGATGCCGAGCCACTTTGCCATTTCGGTGGTGGTCCGGCAGTTTAAAGCAGCTTCCTGCATAATGGACGCTTCAACTTCAGCAAGCGTATCCGGCAGCGTTTTGGAAAACGTATCGTACATTTCTTTTTTGGCAGCAGAAGAGCGTGGAATGGTAATATCGTTTGCTGTTATAACGCGCGAAGAGCTTGTAACGATCAGACGCTCGATCATGTTCATCAGCTCACGGACATTTCCTTTCCATTCCAGTTCACTTAGCAGATAGAGCGTATTTTTATCAAATGAGATATCCCGGTGATGCTTTTCAGAAAACTCCTGAAGAAAATGATGAATCAGCGGAATGATGTCAGAAGAGCGCTCCCGGAGCGGAGGGATCGTAATAGGAACAACATTCAGGCGGAAATATAAATCCTCACGGAAGGTATTCGCTTCGACCATGTCATTTAGTTTTTGGTTGGTGGCACTGATCAAACGAAAATCTACGGACTTCATTTTTCGGCCGCCTACCCTGTAAAACTGTTTTTCCTGGATAAATTTCAGTACCTTTACCTGATCGGCGAGAGAGAGCTCTCCGATTTCATCGAGAAAAAGCGTACCCCCTTCCGCCAGCTCTGCGAGGCCGATTTTACCCTGACGCTGCGCCCCGGTAAAAGCGCCGCCTTCATAGCCGAAGAGCTCCGCTTCAAACAGGGAAGCTGGAATGGCGCCGCAGTTTACTTCTATGAAAGGTCCTTCAGTACGCGTGCTTTCTTTATGAATCATCTTGGCGATCTGGGTTTTTCCAACTCCGGATTCGCCGAGAAGCAGCACATTAACATCAACGTCGGCTACTTGTTTTGCCATCTCCAGGCAGCGCTTCATCTCCGGCGACTTAGCAATAAAGCCGTGCTCCTGCATGTGCCTGCTGCGCAGATGGGTGAGTTCATGAAGCACGCGCTCCATCTCTCCTTCCATGTCCTCGAGGTAGCTTTTCATATTAACGAGTTCGGTCACATCATGTGAATAGGTGGCGACCCGCCACAGCTTCCCTTTTGTATTAAATACAGGGACCCCGGTCACAAGAAATTTTTTGTTTTCCCTCGTTGTTTGAATTAACGTAACCCGTTCCTCCTGCTTTTTGACAAGAGGCGTCACAATAGGGGTGAAAAGGCCTTCCTGCTCAAGGTCATATACAGAGCGGCCCACCAGCTCTTCGTCGTCGTGGAGGCCGTAAAGCTGTTTCATTGCCGGTGTTACTTTTGTAATCACACCGTGAATATCGGTTACTAACAGATCGTCCTTAATAGCATTTAAGATTGCTTCATTTTCTGCATTGATCGTCGTATTATTCATATCTTCCATCCTTTCATCCTTAAATTATTCATTATTGAATAATGCACAGCTTAAAAATTCCTCCGCCTGTAGACGGAGGAAATAGCATGCGTTAAGAAAAAATATCGGTACGGCGTTCCTGATTCATCGTATAAAATGTCTGCCGGCAGGAATCCTGATACGCTCTGTCTAAATGAGGGCTGCCAATATCCGGTTTTCCGGAATGAAGCTGCTGCTGAAGCTTTCCGTCCGGTGCATAGAGAGAAGATTCTCCAAAGAATGAAAAAGGACCGCTTTCTCCGGTTTGGTTCACGGCTGCGACATAAAGGGAATGATCACGTGCGCGGGAAGAAGCAAATCCGTGAAACGCATGCTGGTACGGCTCCTCCCAGGCGCTTGGGGCCACAAGCATGTCAGCCCCTTCCCTGGCGAGAAAAGCCGCATGCTCCGGAAAAGCCAGATCCCAGCAGATCATCACCCCGATGCGGCCTTTTCCGTGAAAGCAGCAAAGGAGTGCTTCCTTTTTTGAAAGATGGTTCACCGCTCGTGCAGTGGATTTTCCGGTAGGTGCCGGCAAGTTTTCCGGTTGGGGCGACAACGTTGACTGCATTGTATACCTGCTTTTCTTCGGGAATCGCCTCAGCAAATCCATAAAACAGGTAAATGTTGAGTTCCTTCGAAAGAGCGGAAAGCTCGTCATAATGGCTGCCTTCCGCGTGGCTGGCAGAAGGGGCATATGCATGTCCCGCCTGATAGCCGGACACGCACATTTCCGGCAGAACAGCCGCTCCAAGGCCCGGGGAGAGCTCTTTGGCTCTCTGCACGGATTGTTTTATCCTCTCTATATTTTTCTGCTCTTCGTTTACAGAGTAATGATCCTGAATCAATGCTATTTGAGTATCTTTCATACGGTACTTGTCCTTTCTTTAGGTGCCAGCGTCATAAAGATCCAGTAGAGAAGACCTGACAGGAAAAAAGTGAGAATGGTGGAACCGATAGGGAGTGGAGCAATATACGTAAAGTATAAAGCAAAGCCTGCTCCGAGAACATAGGCCAAATAGGAGAATATGTTAACCCCTTTCCGGTACTGATACGTCCCGCGGGCATTGGAAATCAGCTCCTCTGCCTCGTATTCTGCTTTATGAATTAAATAGTAGTCCGTTAAAATGATCGCAAAGATGGGAATGTAGAGCGTTGCAATCAGCAGAACGAAGTCAAAGAAGTTAGCCATCAGCATGTCTTTAAAAAGCGCTCCTGAAGTTGTGATAACACCAAATGCGAGAGCCGGCTTCCAAAACGTGAGCTTCGGAAATATATTTAAAAAGGACATATTGGCACTGTAAAGCGCCATGGCATTGGTAGATAAAACAGAAAAGAAAACGACCGTTGCTGCGATAAGGCCGAAGCCGTGCTGGGCTAAAAGAACAGTTGGATCATATGTCTGCGGCATCCCTTCAATAATGCTGTATCCGCCGACAGCCGCCCCGAGGCCAAAAGCAATAACAGAAGCGATAATATAGCCGCTGAACGTCGCCGTCATTGCCCCTTTTTCACTTTTAGCGCTCCGGTGTAGTCGCAGACAGAAGACATCCAGGAGAATGCAGTCGCAATAACAATATCAAAACGCAATGACTGCGGTAGTAATAGGATTTTCGTTTAACTGCATCATAATTAAATCATTCAGCTGATAGACAGTAAACAACTGATAAAAAACAACGAAAGACAGAACGAGCATAGCTACGGAGATGAATTTCTGCGTCCATTCGATTCCCCGGATACCGTAAATAACAATCAGGACCACAATGACCTGCGTAAGTATGGTAAATAAATTAATGTTGCTGTAGCCAAATACCGTATTCACTGCATAATTCAGGCTGAGCCCGGCCATGTAGGCCTGAATCCAGCTCCAGCCGACCAGAACGATAGTATTTGCCAGCGCCGGCAGCACCGCCCCTTTCTGACCGAATGCGCCCCGGGAAAGTACCATGGTGGGAAGACCGGTGCGCGTGCCGATCCGGCCCATCAGTGCAAGAGGTACCGCCCCGACAGCTGAACCGAGAAGACTTACCGTAACGGCAGTTTGAAACGAAATATCAGGAATAAACAGCATACCTGTCAGGATTGTGGTAATAACAAAGTTAGCCGCAATCCAGATGGCGAATATCCCAAAATTACTGACCTTCTGCTCATGCGGCTGCAGAGGACGAATATCATCTGTGCCAAACCTTTTCTTTTTCGCTTCCATGTACAGCTCATCCTTTCCATGTGCATTTATTTTTCAAAATGGTACCAGCCCGGTGAAGACAGGCTGCTTGAATAATTCGTATGTTTGTATTCCGTATAAGAAGTAAGACCTTCCGGACCGAGTTCGCGTCCGATTCCGCTTGCTTTTACGCCGCCCCATGGGGCATTTACATAGGGAGTATGATAACTGTTAATCCAGATAATTCCGGCCTGGAGGCGTGCCTGAACCCAATCAGCGAGCTGTTTATTTTCTGTCAATATTCCGGCCGCCAGTCCGTATGGAGTGCCATTGGCAAGTGCCACTGCTTCCTCGGGATCAGCAAAGGACTGAATAGTAGCCACCGGCCCGAAAATTTCTTCCTGAACAATGTCCATTGATTGAGTAACGCCGGTTAATATGACAGGATCAAGATAGAAACCGGGTCCGTCTAGTTTCCGGCCGCCGCATAAACGCTGCGCGCCTGCGTCTTCGGCCTGTGCTACAGCTGTGGATACCTGCTCATAATGACGGCGGCTTATCACAGGACCAAGTTCAGTGTCAGGAAGCAGAGGGTCACCCGCTTTCAGCTGCAGCAGCTGTTCAACGAGTTTTTCCTGAAAAGAGTCCAGTATCGTTTCCTGTACGAGAAAACGGGGCGCCGCCACGCATACTTCACCTTGATTAAAAAAGGCGGCAAAGACGGCCCATGACACCGCTTTTTCTACAGAGACATCATCGAATACAAGCAGCGGCGATTTACCGCCCAGCTCCAAAGAAACTCTTTTCATCGATTCGGCGCAGGAAGCGTAAATGCTTCTGCCTGTAGAAACGCTGCCTGTAAAAGAAATCTTTGTGAGCGCAGGGTGATCAACTATTGCTTTTCCAACCGTACCGTCTCCGGTCACCAGCTGAAAAACACCAGCAGGCAGCCCGGCTTCCTCTAATATTTCAACGAGCAGAACAGCAGTAAGCGGAGTGAGTTCAGATGGTTTGTATACGATCGTATTTCCGGCAGCGAGTGCAGGAGCAACTTTCCAGATACCAAGAAGAAGCGGAAAATTCCACGGTATAATTAACCCGCAGGCGCCTATCGCTTCTTTAGTTACAAGACTTGTGGTTCCATCTTCCATTTCTCTTGTTTCCGTAAGAAAGTCGGGAAGCAGGCCGGCATAATACTGCAGGCATGCGGCTGTGTCCTCAATATCAAGCTCTGCTTCCCGGATCGGCTTTCCGGTATTGCGGGTTTCCAGAGCGGCAGCTTCGTCTTTTCGTTTCAAAAGAATCGAAGCGGCCTGCAGGAGTACCTGCTTTCTCGCTGAAGCGTCAAACCGCCAGGAAGAATGCTCAAAACATTCCAGCGCAGCAGATGCTGCCTTATCGACCTGCAATGCGTCCGCATCTTTAATAGAGGCAATGGCGTCTTCTGAAGCGGGATTAACGATCGAACGGACCGGGCCGTTGCCTTCCTGCCAGCTTTCGTTAATATAAATGGATTTCATGGTGTTTCAGCCTCCTTATGAATGTGTAATTAGAATATTTGCAAAATTCGTGCCAAGTATTAATAACAGCTGAATCAGGCAAAAAAGCAGGCTGCATATTCTCCTGCCGTATGTTTACCAGTATAATAGGCAGAGTATACAGAATGCGGAACGATGAAAGATAATCTGACGATGGTTATTCAACAATAAATAATTATTCAATATTGAATAAAAAGGAGCATACATATGGCTGTGTTTGAACCGTCCCATCTTTTAAACCGTCTCCCGGAGCAGTTTTTTGCCTCCTTAACGAGAAAAGTACAGAAGCTGCAGAAGGAAGGCGTAACGCTTATTAATCTCGGGCAGGGAAATCCGGATCGTGCTGCACCGGCACCGATCGTTGAAAAAATGCAGGAGGCGGCCGCAGATCCGGTAAATCATAAATATTCACCCTTCCGGGGTTATGCCTCTTTAAAACAGGCAGCGGCTGCCTTTTATAAAAAAGAATACGATGTGGATCTCGATCCGGAAACAGAAATTGCCGTTTTATTCGGTTCCAAAGCGGGGCTGGTGGAATTAAGCCAATGTTTATTAAATGAAGGCGATACAGCCTTGCTTCCTGATCCGGGCTACCCGGATTATTTATCCGGTATTGCGCTGGCAAAAGCAGAAAGTGCGTTTATGCCGCTGCTGGAGAAAAATGGTTTTCTTCCGGATTATACTGCCATTTCGGAAGAGACGTGGAAGAAAGCAAAGGCTTTATTTTTAAATTATCCGAACAACCCTACGGCCGCCGGCGCTGACCGGACGTTTTTTGAAGACACTGTGAAATACGCGGAAAAGCATCACGTATGTGTGATTCACGATTTTGCCTATGGAGCACTCGGGTTTGACGGCGTCAAACCGCCCAGCTTTCTGCAGACGCCTGGAGCGAAGGAAACAGGAGTAGAGCTGTATACACTTTCCAAAACCTATAATATGGCTGGATGGAGAGTAGCTGTGGCGGCAGGAAACGCGTCTGTTATCGAAAGCCTGAACCTTCTGCAGGATCATATGTACGTGAGTATATTTGGAGCTGTTCAGGAAGCGGCAGCTTTTGCTCTTACATCGGACCAGACAGAGGTATACGAGCAGGCCGTAATATATGAAAATCGCCGTAATGTGTTTCTGGAAGAGCTGGAAAAGGGCGGCATTAAAGCATTACCTTCCGCAGGCACTTTCTTTGTATGGCTTGCAGTGCCGAAAGGATGGACGTCGGCTGCATACGCGGAGGTGCTGCTTGAGAAGGCCCGCATCGTTACGGCACCCGGCAGCGGATTTGGAAGTAAAGGGGAAGGCTACATTCGGATCAGCCTTCTTGAGTCGGAAGAACAGCTGCAGGAAGCGGCCCGGAGAATAGCAGAGCAGACGAAAGCCCTGCACTCTTTATAAAAGAGCCAGGGCTGTGCTTGATTTATTTGACGAGTCCGTAATATTTAAGTCCGTTATAAACGCCATCTTCATCTACGCCTGACGTAACGTACTTAGCCGACTCTTTTACAATATCGGGTGCATTTCCCATCGCTACGCTGTTTTCAACAAATTTAAGCATTTCAATATCATTTAAATAGTCACCGAATGCATACACATTTTCAGGTTTTGTCCCTGTCTCAGACATATACCGCTCAATGCCTTTTGCCTTGGAGCCGCCGGGAGGAAGAATATCCATTGAGAGCTCATGCCAGCGGATAAAGTTCAGGTTGTCAAAATACTTATGGTATTCATTTTCCTCCTGTTTTCCGCAGAATATAAGCATTTGATAGATGTTATGATGCTTATAGTAATCGCTGTCATGATCCGGATGCGCCGCTTTTAACGTAGCGATGCTCTTTTCGATATCTTTATGGTGGGGAACGTTGGCACGCATACCCTCGTAGCTCATATAAATAAGAGGATGATCCCGTTTTTCGCTGAAGCCGTTAATTTCTTCAATAGCTTTCAGGTCAATCGGATTTTTGAGGATGGCTTCTCCTCTTCTTTGCACATACTGGCCGTTAAAGCAGACAAATGAATCAATGTTAAGCTCCTGCTGAATGTCCTGAAATAAATAAGGCGCCCGGCCGGTGCTGATTGCCACCTCATGGCCTGCTTTATGAAGCTCAAAAATAGCATGTTTTGTAGAGGCTGGAATTTGCTTTTTATGGTCCAGCAGGGTGCCGTCAATATCAAAAAATATTAGTTTTCTCTCCATAGGTCTTACCTTTCCTCTCCGCTCTTGATATCTATTTTCCGCCCTTACAGGTTACCATATTTAGAGGGTGGAAAGGCAGGGTTTTCTATTATCCGTACTTCTCTTTATGTTCCTTTTTCCAGGCGAGATACGTTTTATCTTCTCTTGCTTTTATCCACTTTTCTTCAAAAATTGCTGCAGATTCCGCCTTTTCCTCATTAATCTGCCTTTCGTTAATATTTCCGTCTTTGTCGTACTTTTTTCCGCCTTTATAATTGGCGTAGCGCCTGGCGCGGGTGTAGCCCATCTGCAGGTATTTGCGGGCCATATCCATTCCGACAAAATCTTCCTGTTTTTTATATTCCAGAAACATCCCGTAAATTTTTTCGGAGGATTCCCTGGCAATCTCCGGCGTTTTAAAGCGCCAGTGCGGGAGAATTTCCCCTTTGTAAGCTCCACCATTAATAATCCCTGCTCACCGCGTCCAACTTCGTACTTTTCCGGGTGTTTACGGAAATCAATATTGTCAAAGTCTTTCTTGTAGTCGAAACCCAAAGCTATCTCCCCCTTATTTAAAGATAGTAGCCGTAAAAGAGGGAAAATAAACCGAGAAGTGCCAAAAAGGCTCTTTTCATTTTTTATGACTTCCTATAAGGTATAATTAATAACAAGTTCAAGCTAAGAAAGAGGGAAGCGATGAGAAAAAAACCATACGTCACCGACGCAATCATTGGAAATGGAAATATGCTGATTTCTTTAACAAAGGATGGCGAGGCTCATCGGCTCTATTGGCCGCAGATCGACTATACGGATCAGATCAACGCGCAGTCCGCAGGGTTTTATGATTATGAAACGGAAAAAACCCTTTTCTTTCACGGGAAAAGCTGGAAACATACGCAGTATTATCGGAAAAATACGAATGTTCTTATAACGGTTCACCAATATGAAAACTGGGTCGTAGAACAAAAAGATTTTGTTCTGGCGGACAGGGATGTATGGATCCGGCGCTTTAAAGTGAGGAACACGGCGGACTATGCGCGGAAAGTGCAGCTGCTGTATAACTCAGACAGCTCCGTAGGGGGGCGTCATCATTTTCAGACCTCTGATTTTGATGAGAATACCGATTGCCTGTATCAATACAATCGGAGCGACTGGATGGCTCTTGCCAGCCCTAATCCGATTACAAATTACTTCATAGGCAATCTAAATCTGCAGGCGCTTCCTGATCCGTTTGACGGAAGAAGCGTGTTTAATCATCCGGAATCGAGCCTGTTTTTTGATTTTGATACGATCGAACCGCAGGAGGAGCATGCGGTTTCCATTTATTTAGCATGCGGCACGAATAAGCGGGAAGTTACCGATTCAATCTGGTACTGCAGGCGGGAAGAAGAGGACCTTGAAGAAATTACTGCGGAGTACTGGTATAAGGTTCTTGAAAAAGCGGAACGGTATTCCTACGGCGGGGAACGCACTCAGGAAATTTATGACCGGTCGATACTTACTTTCCATCTGCTGAAAGACAAAAAGAGCGGTACCTTTATTGCCGGGCCGGAAGGCGACGAAAATTATGACTTTTCCGGAGGCTATGCCTACAGCTGGGGACGGGATGCAGCCTTTATCGCAGCAGCGGTGGACGCAGCGGGCTACCCGGAGCTTGTGAATGAGTATTACCGTACAATTGCGAGCTGGCAGATGGACGCCGGACACTGGGAACAGCGCTATTATACAGATGGGCAGGTGGCGCCGAACTGGGGGGTGCAGATAGACGAAACAGGCTCGATCCTCTGGGGCATTCACGACCACTATGTTCAGACCGGAGACAAGTATTTTAAGGAAATTATGTGGCCGACAGTAAAAAAGGGTGCCTTTTTCCTGAAAGATTTCATTGATAAAGAAACAAATCTGCCAAAGCCTTCTAAAGATCTATGGGAGAAGCGCGATGGAGAGCACAGCTATTCAGCAGCCGCGGTCTATGGAGGAATGATGGGTGCTTCGAAGCTGGCTGCAGAAGAAGGGGAGTTTCATCTTGCAGAAACCTGGGAAAAAGTGGCGGTTAACATTAAAACAGCGCTTGAAACCAGAGTGTGGAGCGAGAAGAAAGGTTCATTTCTGCGTGCTCTTAAACTAGCGGTAAGCCCGAGCGTATATGAAGAAGCAGTAGCAGAAGGCAAAGAAGGATTCATTGAATACAATCAAAAAGGCACACCTATATACTATTTGTGGGAAGACGATGTAACAGATATCTGCCTGCTCGGGTTGAATTACCCGTTTAACGTATTTGATGCCGGTGACAGACGGATGCAGAAAACCGCAGATCTGATTGAAGCGGAATGTACGTCAGCTCACATAGGCGGTATTGAGCGCTTTCCAGGTGATGTATATATTGGCGGGAATCCATGGATTATTACGACGCTGTGGCTTGCCATTTACAAAAAACGAAGCGGCAAACCAGCTGAGGCCCACGAACTGTTCCAGTGGACCATTGGACATGCAAACCATCTCGGTCTGCTGCCGGAACAGATAGATAAGCATACGGCAGAACCTGCATGGGTTATGCCTCTTACCTGGTCGCACGCCATGTTTGTTCTCGCTGTGAAAGAATTGTCGGCAGAGGAGACAACGCACAGCCTCGAAGAAGATTTAGAAGCAAAGCGATAATAAGCCGCAAAGCATAAACCCTCGCCAATGAATGGTGGGGGTTATTTTATATGAGCAGAAAACGTAAGTTATATAAAATTAGTGTTAATTTTGCAAATAATCTGACATAGAATGCTCTTTTTTTGTATGTATCTATGATTTGAGAATAATTATTTGTACAGCATCGCTAATGTTATTTAAGAAAATTGACCTTATAATGTGACTATATCTTAAGCGGAGCGGAAAGGAGTAAGTATGTTAGATGCCAGATACTCTCAAAAAGCCTTTGAAACATTTTTTTTACCTAGATTAAGTACACAGGAAGTGAATAACATACCAAAAGATAAAGCCTTGCTTGTCCTGCATATTGGGGCGGTAGAACAGCATGGGAAGCATCTTCCTGTATTTACGGATACGTTGATTGGCGAAGGTTTGTTAATGCAGACATTTGAAAAGTTTAGTACAGAAGATAATATTTGGCTTCTGCCCTCTATTCCATATGGAAAGAGCACGGAACACAGCAGTCATCCCGGAACTTTCTCTTTATCTGCAGCAACTCTTCAGAGTATCGTGATGGATATTGGTAAAAGCGCGGCAGTCAGTGGATTTAGAAGACTTCTTATATTAAATACGCATGGCGGGAATAATGATTTACTAAATATGATGGCAAGAGACATTAGAGTAGAAACCGGATTAATGGTATTTCGATTAAACCCGCATTCGGAACAAACGAAGGAATGGATTACAGAGCAGGAAGCTTCCTACGGTATTCATGGAGGCGACGTGGAAACTTCAATGGTTCTTCGTTTTAAAGAGAACTGGGTGGACATGAATAAGGCAGATAAAGAGTTTCTGCATGATCCTAAAAAAAAGACTTCATTGAATTTGAAAGGCAATCGGTATTTTGCATGGAAAATGGATGACATTTCTAAAACCGGCATTGCTGGAGATGCTACAAAAGCGACAAAGGAAAAAGGAGATAAAATCAATAAAGCTGTCAGTGAAGAACTGGCCGGCGCAATGTTGGAAATGGCAGATTTTGAAATAGAACAGTTAACAAAACCTTAAGGAGGTTATATTCGCCATGCAGGCAGATATCCAAAAGACAGACCAAGAAAAGCATACGGCTGAAACGATCTCAATGAAAAATGTCAGTAAGGTTTACGACAACGGGCATACGGCAGTTCAAAACGTTGACCTGACTATAAAAGAGGGGGATTTTGTTTCTTTTGTGGGACCATCAGGCTGTGGGAAATCGACAATTTTTAAAATGGTCGCAGGATTGACTACTATTACGGAAGGGCATATACATCTCTTCAATAAAGAAATAGACTCCAGCGACCGCGATTCACGGGATCTGGCATATGTTTTTCAAGACGCTACGCTGCTTCCATGGCTGAATATTGAAAAGAACGTGCGGATGCCTTTGACCTTTCAATCCATAAAAAAAGAAGAACAAAACAAAATGGTTCAGGAAACGTTGGAATTAGTAGGGCTGAAAGGATACGAGCGTGCCATGCCAAGAGAATTATCGGGTGGTATGAAAATGAGAGTATCGATTGCAAGAGCTTTAGTATCTAAACCCAAATTACTTTTAATGGATGAACCTTTTGGAGCGCTTGACGAGATCACAAGACAAAATCTTCAGGAAGAGCTGCTGCGCATTTGGAATACGCAGAAAATGACGGTGCTTTTTATTACCCACAACGTTTTTGAATCGGTGTATTTATCCAACAGAGTAGCTGTCATGACTGCATCTCCAGGAAAAGTAGATGATGTGATTGATATTCCTCTTTCTTATCCGAGAAATTCGGATGTTCGTACGGCCCCGGAATTCAGTAATTTAGTGGCTGAGATATCTGAAAAATTAAAAAACTGAGGTGGGAAAGTGTATGTGGGTGGAAAGGTTAAAAAACACTATAGCGGATCAAACGGAAATAACTAGTGATAACGATACGGTAGAACGCTTATCCAAAGATGCCTATTGGTATTCTCCAATTTTATACAAGGAATTAAACGGCATGAAAGCTGAATGTGCGGTTTTTCCGAAAAATGAAGAAGAGGTAAGAACGGTTGTAGCATTTGCCGTAAAAGAAAAAATACCATTAACGGTCAGGGGCTCAGGTACAGGAAACTACGGTCAGTCTATTCCGTTAAGCGGCGGAATTATTATCGACATTACCCAGATGAATCAGACTGTTAAAGAACCTCTGCATCTGTAACCGTTCAAGCAGGGAAAAGCTGGGTACTCTTGAGAAAGAGCTGAGAAAAAAAGAGAAGGAACTCCGCATTTTCCCCAGTACTTTTATGAAGTCAACAGTAAGCGGTTTTTTATGCGGCGGATCGGGAGGAATTGGATCTATTCGATGGGGGAACCTGTGGGATAACAATGTTATGTACGTCAAGATGATGACTATTGAAGAAGAGCCGAAAATTCTTCATATACGCGGAGAAGAAATTCTTTTATTTATCCACACATATGGAACTACGGGAATTCTACTGGAAGCCGAGCTTCCTGTCGAAGATAAAATGGAATGGAATCAATATCTGCTTACCTTTCCCACATTTCAAGAAGCCGTGGACTGCTGCCAGTACTTAACTGAACGGGAAAATGTACCTTTACGGCTGCTGTCTACCTGCGAGTGGCCACTGCCGCAGCATTACAAGCCTCTTATAAGCTATATTGACCAAGGCAGCTCGATTGTAATTATAGAATCAACCATTATGAAAAAAACTATGGAAAAGATAGTGGAAAGTCAAAAGGGAAATATGTCTTTGTTCATTCCCTCAGAAAAGTACCAAAAAGGCTTGAAGCTTTCTGATTTCACATGGAATCATTCCACGCTTTGGGCACATAAAAACGGGGAGAATATGACGTATTTACAGGCGAGATTTGACAAGAATAATCTCCACAGCCAAATCGATACGATAAAAGAGGAGTATGGAGATGAAGTACAGCTCCATTTTGAATTTATAAAAATTGATGAAGAAATAACTCCGGCTGCACTTCCTGTCCTTCAATTCCGGTCCAAAGAACGTATTTACGATATTATGATTTTTGAGAAAACACGGTATTCAAATTAATGATCCTCATACGTACCTGCTCGGGTTTGGAGGTTACAAACATGAGGATGGATGAAATTAAAAAGAAAAAGAAAGCCTATGATCCTTATGACCTGCTCAACCCTGGAAAAATACCGAAAACCAGAGAGGTTATTTAATCAAAATAGAAAGGAGCATGCCCTGCATAATAGTAATGTGGAAACCACTTCTATACGAACAAGCGGACAGCCGAAGGCGAAAAGTATGAGTAAGGGAAAAAGTAAATTGATTTCAGTCTTACCGCCTTTAGCAGCTTTTATTATATTTGTTGGGGGGTGGGAGCTTCTTGTAAGACTGCTGCAGATTCCCCACTATCTTCTGCCGACGCCTACCGCTATCGTTACGGCTGCAGTAGAGAATGCAGCCAACCTGACAACCGCCGTTTCTGTCACTATTCTAGAAGCAGTCATTGGCTTTACGCTCAGCGTGATTGGAGGCGTGGCCGCAGCTATACTGATGGCGAGCTCCAAATGGGTGGAAAAAAGCCTTTATCCCTATGCGGTCATTCTACAGACCATTCCAGTAGTGGCGATTGCACCAATTATTGTTATTTGGTTTGGGTCCGGTATGAATTCTATTGTCATTATCATTTTTCTCATTGGGTTTTTCCCGATGCTTTCCAATACACTCATCGGATTGAATGCCACAGATAAGGATATGCTCAATTTAATGAAGCTTTACAAAGCTTCAAAGATGAAAGTGATGTGGAGAGTTCGTGTTCCTTATGCCCTTCCCTATATTACTGCAGGGCTGAAGATCTCCTGCACATTAGCTGTTATTGGAGCCATAGTTGGTGAGTATATCGCGGGCATCGGCGGAGGAAGCGGGGGAATAGGCTATGCTATCACAGTGTCCGCTGCAAGAATGGAAACCGCCTACTTATTTGCATGCGGAATAGCAGCCTCCCTGCTGGGTATTGTATTTTTCTTATTAATTAATATGTTTTCTAAATGGGTACTTGGTTCGTGGCATGAATCAGAATTAAACAATAAAGATTAAAAAAAAACGGGGGATACTCATAATGAAAAAGAGCAGACAGAAAAAGTGGATGATGTACGCTGTGGGATTAACAAGTCTGTCCGTATTGGCTGCATGTGGATCAGAAGAAGAGAATTCAGGAGCAGAGGCGGATTCTTCAGAGCTTGAAGAAGCAAAGCTTGTAACAAACTGGTTTGCTCAGCCCGAGCACGGTGGAAACTACGCAGCATTGGTGGAAGGCATGTATGAAGAAGAGGGATTGGAAATGGAAATCGAGCCGGGAGGACCGGAGATTTCGGCCACCCAGATTGTAGCTTCCGGTGACGCCGACTTTGGTTATACGAGCGGCGAAGATTTAGTGATTGCCAGAGACGAAGGAATTCCTCTTGTAGCGATAGGAGCTATTTTTCAGGAAAGTCCTTATGTATTGATTTCACATGAAGGCCAGGTGGACAGCTTTGAGGATTTGGAAGGGAAAACCGTATTCACAGCAACAGCTGTTGGATACTGGGAATATATTAAAGAAGAATATGAATTAGAAGAAGTAGAGGAACGGGCTTATACAGGTTCTCTTGCCGAATTTGTAGATAATGAAAATGCAGTAACACAAGGGTATATGACATCGGAACCATACTCTTTAGACGAGCAGGATGTGGACATTGATTACTTAAAAGTGAGTGACTCCGGATTTGAATCATATGGAAACGTAATATTCACAACGGAGGAGATGATCGAAGACAACCCGGAAAAAGTGCAGGCATTTATGAATGCCACTGTAGCAGGATGGGAGTATTACAGGGACAATCCGGATGAGACCAACAATTATCTGCAGGAGCAGAATCCTGATTTAACAGAGGAAAAAATGGAATACAGCAAAGAAGCGATGGATGAGATTGTCTATGGGGGAGATGCCGAAGAAAATGGATTTGGATATATGGAAGCAGACAACTGGCAAAGCCTTCAGGATAATATGAATCACCTTGAACTTACTGACAGTGATGAAGATATTGAAGAAGCCTTTAATATGGAATTTCTGGAGGAAGCGCATAATGAATAATTTTTTAATAAAAAATGTTTGTGTTCCAGGCCTGGATCTGGACGAGGCTCATATTGTAATTAAGAACGGCCGGTATGATACTATCATACCGGCTGTTTCAAATGAGGCATTAATCTTTACGCAGAATTGGGAGGGAGATAACAAAAAAGCTGTAGATGGACGTGGATGGACCATCCTTCCTACATTTACGGATATACATACCCACCTGGATAAAGCTTTTACGTACGAACAGGTTCCCAATTACTCAGGTACGTTAAGGGAAGCTATCACAAATTATCAATCTGCGCTTCCGGCATTTACGGAAGAAGCTATGATGGAGCGTATGCGGCGGTTAATGGACCGGGCTGTTTCGTACGGCACCGGCAGAATGAGAACACATATTAATGCAGGCGAAGATAAAGCAGGAAATATTGCACTGCAGGCAGCCTCGAAAATAAAAGAAGAGTACAGAGGTATTCTTGATCTGCAGATCATAGCGATGCTTGGAAATATGTCTCAACCGTTGACTAAGAATATCGAGCTGCAGGACGTGCTGCTTTCCAACAATATTGATGAATCGGCGGCGCACCTCATTTGTCGGAATCCTGCAATGAAGAAATAGACGATCTCTTTGCGTTTGCCTCTTCCCGGGATCTTCTCATCGACCCTTCACGCGGATGAGCAGGATGATCCAGAGGTAAGATCTATTTGTCATATAATAAAGCAGGTTAAAAAATATAATTATCAAAAGAAAACAACTGCCGGACACCTTTGTTCGCTGTCAGCAATGGAAGAGGAAGCTGCTTTTTCTATTATAGATGAAATGATTCAAGAACAAATATACGCAGTTACGCTTCCAGCAGCAAACCTCTGTCTGCAGGGAAGAGACGATAAAAAAAATGTCCGCAGAGGAACAACAAGAGTTACATCCTTTCTGGAAAAAGAAGCTGTAATAGCGGTAGGATCAGATAATGTCAACGATCCGTTTCATCCATTTGGAGATGGCGATATGCTGCTGACAGCTTTGGTAGCTGCGTATGCAAATCATTTAACCAGCCAAAAAGACATCAGCCGGCTCTTTCAAATGATAACGACGAAGCCGGCTGAAATATTCGGTCAAACCAATCATATTCAAGAAGGAGAAAAAGCTGATTTTGTTTTAATAGAAGGAAAGGGAGAAGTAGAATTATTATCTGTACAGCCCGGGGGAAGAAAGGTGTACAGAAACAGCCGCTGGGTCAGTGAAAGACAGGAAACGGTCAGTGTATGGAAGAAAGGAAATATATATGCTTGATTTATTAATTAAAAATGTCCGGACGCACAGCAGTCCCGTATTATTTCATTTAGGAGTGAAAAATAACCGCCTTCAGTTTGTATCCTCTTCAGCTCGGGCATCAAAAACAGTGGAAGGGGAGGCGGCATAGTGCTGCCGCCTTTTGTAGAAATGCACCATCATGCCGACACGTACAAGGCAGGTGAACGAGTCGGAGAAAACAAGTCCGGCACGATTGAGGAAGGTATTGCTATATGGGACAGCGCTAAGTCCCAATTGATTAAAAAAGAACTTACAGCTCAAATGGAAGATTTAATTTCTACATTTATCGGCCAGGGGATTTTATATACCCGATGGATGATTGACGTCTCAGAGTCTGGTTTGAAGGCTCTTTCCTGTGCAATTGCTGTAAAAGAAAAATACAAAAATACATTAGCTATAGAAATAACAGCATTTCCTCAGCTTGGAATGAAAGAACCATGGAAAAGGGAGCTGCTTGAAAAAGCTCTACAGATGGGCGCAGATCAAGTTAGTGCCGTACCACATTTAGAAGAATCCGAAGAACAGGAAGACGCCGCTGTTCAGGAATGTTTCAGGCTGGCCCAACAGTATAAAAAAGGAATTCATATTTTCTGCGATGAAACAGAGAATCCGGATTCCATGTCTTCAAGCAAAATTGCTGAAGCTGCTGTAAAAGGAGAATATCACAATCCATCCATTACTATAAGCCACGTTAATGCCTTGAGCTACTATGAAGAAACGAAAGCAGCTGAAACAATACAAAAAATTAAGCAGGCCGGCATTCACGTTATCAGCTGCCCTTTAATCAACAGTACGACTATTGGAAAATCACTGGACAGCAGGCATGCGGCCAGAGGAATTACCAGAGTTAAAGCATTAAGAGATCAAGGGGTGAATGTATGTGTTGCGCACGATGATATCAAAACGCCCTTTTATCCATTTGGTAACGGAAATATGCTTCAGGCAGGGTACA
Source organism: Sinobaca sp. H24 (assembly GCF_023845525.1). Taxonomy (NCBI): domain Bacteria; kingdom Bacillati; phylum Bacillota; class Bacilli; order Caryophanales; family Sporolactobacillaceae; genus Sinobaca; species Sinobaca sp. H24. Next base: position 11,763 of record NZ_JALBWT010000005.1, on the reverse strand, counting down.
TGATGGCTCACTTAGCCCAGTTTACAACAGAGCCGGAGCTTATCGACTTAGTAGAGATGCTTACCTACAACGGAGCAAAGGCTATGAACATACAGCATTATGGAATACAGGAAAATGGCCCTGCAGAATTTCTGCTTTACAAAGAAAATAACCTATTCAGCCTTTTTACAGAACACAGTAAACCATCTGCAGTGTGTAAAAATGGTAGGATTATTTCTTAAATTAAAATACGTAGTTTCGATTATTTTTAACGTTTCTGTTAATGGAGGTGTAACAATAGTATGAAAGAAAATAAGTATGATGATACCAATTTCTTCACTGCTTATCAAAAAATGCCGAGATCTGTTAAAGGTCTGGAAGCTGCCGGTGAATGGCACGTTTTGAAAGCATTAATGCCAGCGTTACGTAATAAAAATGTTCTCGATTTGGGATGCGGTTTTGGATGGCATTGCCGCTATGCAGGAGAACAGCAGGCTGATTCGGTAATAGGTGTAGACATTTCCGAAAATATGCTTAAAAAAGCTCGTGACAGCACGAATGATCCCGCCATTTCATTTATAAAGATGCCAATAGAAGATGTAGAATTCGATAGTGCCCAGTTTGAAGTAGTTATAAGTTCATTAGCTTTTCACTACATTGAGCCATTTGAAAGGATGTGCCAAAAAGTCCACGGTTGGCTGAAAAATGGGGGTACTTTTCTTTTTTCAGTAGAACATCCTGTCTTTACTTCTCAAAATAAACAAGATTGGTATTACGATAAGCAGGGAAATATCCTGCACTGGCCTGTAGATCATTATCAAGAGGAAGGACCGCGTCAAACAACATTTCTTACAGAAAATGTAATTAAATATCATCGAACGCTTTCGACGTACATTAACAGCCTAATTGGTGCAGGGTTTTGTATAAAGTCAGTCAAAGAGCCGGTTCCTTCTGATGAGATGCTGCAACATATGCCGCAAATGAAGGATGAATTCCGCAGACCGATGTTTTTAATCATATCAGCGGAAAAAATAGATTCACAATGAGGGATGATTTCTTATATGGTACGTTTCTGCATTTTTTTATCCGCAATAGAATAACTTCTACAATTACTGTGTCTTTTTTTCTTTAAAGTAACATTAAAGACCTCTTCGAAAAGAGGTCTTTTTTAGAAGGAGTTCTTTTTACAAAAACGGCAGGTAAAACAGCAGAAACGCTGCAAAGCTGCCAACAACGCTTAACGTTACATAAAGAATCAGAGGTTTGTATGCTTTTCGTTCAATCAGGCGGAATGACTCCATACTGAAGGTGGAGAATGTGGTAAAGGCTCCAAAAAAGCCAACGGCTGCCGTAAGAAATAAAGGATCCTCGTAGGCATCCCCCGGCACATAGCCGTAAAATAAAGCCAAAAACAAACCAAGACCCGCAGAACCAAGAATATTAACCGTAAGCATAGCTATTGGAAAAGGAGGATCAGCGAACGTGTAGTCTATAAACTTTCCAAGAAGATAGCGGCAGACTGCCCCGGCTGCTCCCCCGATCATTAATAAAATGATCATAAGCGGCGGCCGCCCCTCTCAGAAGATCGGAGTTTTCTACCAAGACGCTGGGCGCCTGCAAACCCAGCCCAGGCGAAGGCAATTCCGCCAACAATAGTAGGTAGAATGTAGGCTGCTATGTAGAGTGGGGAGAGGGCAGACCCCAGTAGGACAGTGTCTGATACGAGGGTCGAAAAAGTAGTATAGCCGCCGCACAGTCCGACACCCAGACCGGCGCTGATCCATTCTCTGACGGTAAAAATAGCAAAAAATCCAGTCAGAGCCCCGAGAAGCGCACTTCCGCTCCAATTTTCCACAAGCGTACCGAAAGGGAAAATAGAATCGAATGCAGCGACATTAATGGAATAGCGCAGAAGGGTTCCGAGCATGGCACCCGCGGCTATGGCCAGTAGAACACTTGGCGGCCCGAATCGTTTATTCATGAATATCCCCGGCTTTCTATGTGTTTTCCCTCCAAAGTATACGTCTTTTATCTCAAAAGAAAAAGCAGCCCCTCATAAAAAGAGGAGCTGCTGCTTTATGGAGAAAAAGTCTGCTGCGCGAGATTTTTAATTTCCGCATAAACATCAACAAATGGTTTTTCGCTGCGGCTCGAAGCTTTCTCAACATCGTCGTATTCAGGGGAAATCTGATACAGGATGTCTCCTTCAAAGCCCAATTTAATGGAAACAGGGCCGTAAGGCGTCTCCAGAGTTTCAAAACGGCGGGAAAGGATACGGCGTTCCCACCGGCTGCTCCTTACGCCAAAAGTAGTCGTCTCTCTAAAAAGTATAGTTTCCAATACAGCTTTGTCTGACTCCCTGCATAATACAGTAAGCAGTGTACCCGGCCTGTTTTTCTTCATATAGACCGGGGTGTAATAGACGTCGAGAGCCCCGGACTGAAACAAACGGTCCATCGTCGAGCCCAGTGCTTCTCCGGATATATCATCAACCTGGCATTCCAGGGTATAGACCGTTTCATCTGAAACAGCCTGTTCTTCAAATAATACAGCACGTAGCACATTGGGGTGGGCAAAATCTTTTTTGCCGGCACCGTATCCAATTTTTTGAAGAGGCAGGGCGGGCAGGCTTCCGAATGACTCAGCTAGAGCTTTAAGAAATCCAGCTCCGGTCGGCGTCGTTAGTTCTCCCTCTGCTTCGAGTGAGGCAAGCGGGATGCCTGTCAGCAGTTCAGCTGTAGCAGGCGCCGGGATGGGATACAGGCCGTGCGCCATCCGGACCTTCCCCTGGCCGGTCGGCACGGGGGACGCAATAATTCGTGCTGCATCAAGACTTTCCAATGCAAGACAGACGCCGATAACGTCTATAATCGAGTCCATGGCACCGACTTCATGAAAATGCACATCAGCGGCAGGTATTCCGTGAATATGACCTTCTGCTTCCGCAATATGTTCAAATACAAGCCGGCTTCTGTCTTTTACCCGCGCCGCAAGTGCGCTCTGTTCAATCATCTCCAGAATATCAGCTGCTTTCCGGTGATGATGGTCATGATCGTGGTGATGGTGATGAGGTTCTTCTATTTCCAGATGCAGATAGGAAGCAGAAATGCCCTGCTTGATCACCGGTACGATTTCCATCGTAAAGGGATCGAGCGGCAGTTTCTCCAATTCGGTGCGTATATAGGAAATATCGGCTCCCAGGTCAATAAGGGCGGACAGCGTCATGTCCCCGGAAATGCCGGACACACAGTCCAGATAGATTGTATTCATGAGGAAGCCCCTTCCGATGCCAGTTTCAAAATCATAGCGGCCTGGTAGGCGGCGCCGAATCCGTTATCGATATTTACGACGCTCATTCCGGAAGAACACGAGCTCAGCATACTGAGAAGCGGAGTGAGCCCGTCAAAATGGGCACCGTAGCCGACCGATGTCGGCACTGCAAGAACCGGACGCTTCACAAGACCGCATACGACGCTTGGAAGCGCTCCTTCCATGCCGGCTACAGTAATAACAACCGAGGCTTCCTGGAGAACATCCCTGTAGGAAAGCAGCCGGTCAATGCCGGCTACGCCTACATCGTGAATGGTTTCTGTTTCACAGCCGAGCCATTTTGCCGTCCATTCCGCCTCTTCAGCAACAGGCAGATCCGACGTGCCGGCCGACACAATGATAATTTTTCCGTTATATAATACAGCTGGTTCTCCATAAATAAGCAGGCGGGAGTTTTTCTTGTATGCACCGTTGGGGTGAAGAGCAAGAACCTCTTCTGCTTTTTCGGGGGACATTCTGGTAGCCATGGCTCTGCCATGCTTTTGGACCAGTTTTTCTATAATAGCAGCTGTCTGTTCTGCCGTTTTGCTTTCACCATATATAATTTCCGGATAGCCATTCCGGCTTTCCCGGTCGTAATCGACTTTTGTATGGCCGAGATCTTCGAATGTCATCAAGCAGTCTCCTTTTTGTCTTTAATCAACGGAAACAGGAGAGGATAAAGACAGCGATTTATTCATGCTCCCGCTCTTGTAACCGGCGAGGTCCATCGTAACGAACTTGAATCCCAGCGTCTCCAGCTTTTCGGAAATGCGGCTGTGCAGGGAAGCGAGCTTTTGCATGTCCTCAGGTGCTACTTCGATGCGGGCTATCTCATCATGAGACCGCACCCGGACCTGAGCCATGCCGAGTTCGCGGATGTACTGTTCCGCCGCATCCACCCGGTTCAGTTTTTCAATAGTGATTGTTTCCTCGTAGGCAATTCGTGAAGCAAGACAGGCGTAGGAAGGCTTGTTCCAGTTCGGAAGACCCATGTCCTTTGAGAGCTCACGAATCTCACTTTTATATAAATCAGCTTCCTGCAGCGGACCGCGGACGCCGTGCTCTTTGGCGGCAATAATGCCGGGCCGGTGTTCGCCCATGTCATCTGCGATCAGGCCAAAAACAATATTTTTATAATGACGTGTTTCAAGCAGCGGCTTCAGGTTTTCAAACAGGTTATCGCGGCATAGGTAGCAGCGGCTGCTTGTATTCTCCACGTAGCCCGGAATGTTCAGCTCCGACGTGGAAATAATCTCATGGGCGGCGTCCAGATGGGCAGCCAGCTCTTTTGTGTCAGCCAGCTCCCGGTCGGGAAAGGTCTCCGAATCAGCAGTAACAGCAAGTACATTTTCGTGTCCGAGCGTCCGGTTGGCCACGTGTAGCAGAAACGTGCTGTCAATGCCGCCCGAAAAAGCCACGACGACGCTTTTCATTTCCAGAAGAATGGATTCCAGCTTTTCCAGCTTTTTTTCAATCATAGATGAATCTCTCCTTTCGTTACCATAAAAAATTATACATACGGAATCGTTAAAGGTCCGAGCGGAAGCACTGCCACGCTCATGTCCGGGCCGTATTTCTGCTTTAAATCCTCCAGTGTTTTTTCAATGTCGCTGCATGGATACAGCATGGTCTGTTCAATCTGCTCATTGCTCAGTTTGGAATGCACGTATACGTCCGCCCATACTTGAATGACCGCCTGCTTCTGTACCTGCCACTGGTCAAACATTTTAAATTCCGGGTCATTAATCATATCGAGCAGTGCCTGCGGAGTGTCGGCCATGCTGAAAATTTCCGCAAAGTTGCCGTGATCGGGAATGCCGTCTGAGCATTCGGCGGCCACAATAATAGCTCCGCCTTCTTTTACAATTTTATGGGCGGCGCTCATGCCTTTTACCGCCTGGTATAAATTCTGGTCAAGCGGGTAGCCGGAGTTCGTTGTAATCACGACGTCAAACCGCTCTTCGCATTGAATCATTGCATGTTCCTTTGTAAACGCACAGCCTTTTTCGTGAGCCGCAAACAGTTCCCCGGCAAATACGCCGGTAATATCCTTATCGCCATTGAGGGTGACGTTAAGAAGGAAATCAGGAGGGCAGACCCGGTTGATTTCCCGGGTCATGTTCTGGACCGGATTGTCTTCCATGTTGCCCCAGGTCGATTTAGGATCGCCGATCATTCTGGCGTTATGAAAAGTCATAATCGTTTCAATCCCGGCTATTCCCGGCATAATTCCTTTCGGGCCTCCGGAGAATCCGGCGAAAAAGTGCGGTTCAATAAAGCCGGTGTTAATACGGAAGTCCGCCTCTACATATTCCTTGTTTAAATAAATATCACAGCCGAATGTGCTGCGGCCCAGGTTTACGAGCTCGTCTTTTTCGTGGCAGTGATTGTTAATAATACGGATGTTATCAACGACCCACTGACCAAGCATGCCGACAAGCTCTTCTTCCGTCTGATCGCGGTGGGTACCGGTACCGTTGATAATAACGAACTGCTCATGGGGAATATGGGATAGTTCCTCAATAAGAAGCGGAACGAGAATGTGATTTGGCGTCGGCCGGGTGATATCGCTGATAACGATAGCTACTTTATCAGACGCTTTCGCCATGGATTGCAATGGAGGCGTATCTATTGGATTGCGCAGGGCATCCCGTACAGCCTGATTCTGGTCTTCTAAAGCCGGGAGATTATTCGGTTCTATAATATAAGCATCCTCCGGAACGTTCACCTCGAGATGCTGTTTTCCATAAAGTAGAGAAGTCTGCATCATAAATCCTCCTTCATAGTCGCTTTGCTTAATATAAGATAACGGTTACATATTGATTTAAAAAATAGAAAGAACGGTATTATCTTCTATCATACCAACATCAGAGCTGAATAGTACAGGTAAAATTGATCAGATGAGCGGATCATGGAAGAATAAGAATAATTGTTGAAACATGCAACGAAATTTTGTATGATGTAAACACTTACATTAATAGTCATCAGATGACCTTATCACTAAATATGCAGTGAGGGAGAGAAAGACATGAAAGTATCGTTATTTATTACTTGTCTCGGCGATGTGTTTTACCCGGGAGTAGGAAAAGACGTAGTGGAGATTCTGGAAAGGCAGGGCTGTGAGGTCGAGTTTCCGGATGCCCAGACCTGCTGCGGACAGCCGGCTTACAACAGTGGCTATCACAAAGAGGCAAAGAAAGCCGCCAAACATATGATCAAGACATTTGATTCGGCAGAATATGTAGTAGCGCCTTCCGGTTCCTGTGCTGCGATGTTCCGGGAATATGAGCATCTTCTCGAAGACGATCCAGCCTGGAAGGAAAGAGCCCGGGAGCTCAGAGAGAAAACGTATGAATTCACCCAGTTTCTCGTCCGGGTGCTGAAGGTGGAGAGCACTGGAGCTGTTCTGCATGCCAATGCCACCTATCATTCCTCCTGTCACATGTCGCGGCTTCTCCGGGAAACCGAGGCGCCTTTCCGGCTGCTTTCCAATGTAGAAGGGCTTACGCTTCATGAACTTCCCAATAAGAATGACTGCTGTGGATTCGGCGGTACGTTTGCTGTGAAAATGGGAGCCATTTCCGAGCAGATGGTAGAGGAAAAAGTAGAACACGTAGAAGAAACGGGAGCGGAAATACTGATTGGCGCTGATTCCGGCTGTTTAATGAATATCGGCGGAAGACTGCAGCGTGGCGGAAAACCCGTCAAAATTATGCACATTGCCCAGGTACTTAACAGCAGAGAATAGAAAAGGAGAGATGCATCATGCCGATGAAAATAGGCGAACGGTCTTTTGATAACCGCGTCAAGCAGGGAATCGACAACACGTTTATGCGCGATGCCGTAAGCTCTGCCCAGGCCCGCTTTCAATCCAATAAGGCAAAAGCGGAAGAACAGCTGGGACACTGGGAAGAGTGGAGGGAGCTGTCGGAAGAAATTCGTGCCCACACGCTGGAAAATCTTGATTTTTATCTGGAACAGCTTAGTGAAAATGTTACCAAAAACGGCGGTCATGTCTTTTTTGCTTCTACAGGAGAAGAGGCCAACGACTATGTGAAAAAAATTGCCCAGGAAAAGCAGGCTAAAAAAGTCATCAAAGCAAAATCGATGGTCACCGAAGAAATCAGCATGAACGAAGCATTTGAAAGTGTCGGCTGTGAAGTGATTGAGTCTGACCTAGGTGAATATATTCTCCAGCTTGACGATCATGATCCCCCCTCCCATATTGTGACGCCGGCCCTTCACAAAAATAAAGAGCAGATAAGGGAAACGTTTGCCAATTTAAAAGGATACGAAAAAACGTCTAAACCGGAGGAGCTGGCCCAATTTGCGAGAGAACAGCTCCGTGAGGAGTTTTTGACCGCCGATATCGGCGTCACGGGCTGTAATTTTGCCGTAGCTGAATCAGGCAGTGTCGCGCTGGTTACTAATGAAGGAAATGCACGGCTTTCTACGACCATTCCGAAAACCCACATTGCCGTGATGGGAATGGAGCGTATTGTGCCGACGTGGGAGGAGCTTGAGGTTCTTGTCACGATGCTCTGCCGCAGCGCGGTCGGCCAAAAGCTGACCAGTTATGTGACAGGGCTGAGTGGTCCGAGAGAAGAAGGAGATCTGGACGGTCCGGAAGAATTCCATCTGGTGATTGTTGATAATGGAAGGTCCAACATACTTGGCACCGCCTTTCAATCTGCCCTGCACTGCATCCGCTGTGCGGCCTGTATTAACGTCTGTCCGGTATACCGCCATGTCGGCGGGCATTCCTACGGCTCTATCTATCCGGGACCAATCGGCGCTGTGCTGACGCCGCTGCTGGAAGGGTATGACGATCATAAAGATCTGCCGTATGCTTCAAGCCTCTGCGCTGCCTGTACAGACGCCTGTCCCGTGAAAATTCCGCTTCATGAACTGCTGATCGAACACCGAAAAGTAATTACCGAGCAGGAAAAAATGACGACGCTCTCTGAACGATTTGCGATGAAAGGGTTTGGCATGCTGGCAAGCTCTCCGGCTTTGTTTCATATGGCTGAACAGGCGGCCCCGGCAATGATGTCGCCATTTACTAAAAACGGAAAAATAGAAAGTGGTCCGGGCCCGTTAAAAGACTGGACGAACGTCAGGGATTTTCCCGTTCCGGAAAAAGAAAGCTTTCGTAAATGGTTTCAAAACCGCGGCAAGGAGGAGTCATAATGGCAAAAGGCACGGTACAAAACCAGGAGGCTTTTCTGCAGAACATTGCAGATAAGCTCGGGCGGGAACGCCGTTCAGAAGGGGTAAAGCGTCCTCAGTATAAACACAGTCCGCAGCATGATATTCTGCGCGGTGCGACAACAAAAGAGCTGGTCGATGTATTAAAAGAACAATGTCTCGCTATTCATACTGATGTAAAAGAATCGAGTAAAGCAGATCTGGAAAGCGTTCTTGAGGAAGTAATGAAAGAGTATGGGGCGGATAAAGCGGTAGCCTGGGACGACCCCAGGTTCACCGAATACGGTCTGGAATCCTTTCTGGAGCGGCCTAATATGACAATCTGGGGAAGCGGACCGGATGAGGATAATATTAGGATCACGGAACAGGCGGAGGCCGGCATTACATTTGCAGATTATACGCTGGCAGAATCCGGTACCGTTGTTTTGATGAACGGAGGAGGCAGAGGCCAGTCAGTCAGCCTGCTGCCAACATATTACATCGCAATAATTCCGTACAGTACGATTGTGCCGAGAATAACCCAGGCTGCTGGAGAAATTCACCGCCGCGTGGAGAAGGGAGAAAGAATACCTTCCTGTATCAACTTCATATCAGGACCAAGTAACAGCGCCGACATCGAAATGAATCTGGTCGTAGGCGTTCACGGTCCCGTCCGGGCCTGCTATATATTAGTTGATGATATGTAGAACGGGATTTCTTCTGTGATATACTTTTGAGTAACCAACAGAAAAGGGAGTAAAGACGGATGGCATTTAAGCAGATAGAAACGAAAAAAATATCGGAAATCGTACGGGCGCAGATCGAAGAAATGATTAAACGCGGCGACGTTCAGCCCGGCGAAAAGCTTGATTCAGTTGTACAGCTTGCCAGTCAGTTTCAGGTCAGCCGTTCAGCCGTCCGGGAGGCGTTGAGTGCACTTCGGGCTGTCGGTCTTGTAACAATCAAACAGGGAGACGGCACGTTTGTAAATAAATATGATTTTTCCGGTGTGGTTGATTCAATGAAAGCAGAACGTATTATTTCGAAAAAAGAAATGATGGAGCTGTTTGAAATTCGGAAGATCATTGAAGTCGGGGCGGCTGAACTGGCTTCCATGAATCGAAAAGAAGAGCACCTCGAAGCGATGGAAGCAGCCCTTGCTGCTATGGAACGGGCCTCCGGCGGGGAAAACCTTGGAGAAAACGCCGATATGGCCTTTCATATGGCTCTAGCCTCCGGCACCGGTAACAGCATTATGGCGGATATGATGCACCAGCTCTCTGACACGCTTCAAAAAACGATGTTTGAAACACGAAGAATCTGGCTGTATTCAGAAAAGAAAACATTACAGCGGCTGTATGAAGAGCACGAAAATATCTATGAGGCGGTAAAAACCCGGGACGCATCCGCCGCACGTGAGAAAATGCTGGAGCATTTAACGCATGTAGAATCAACAATGATACAAGGAATAGAAAAAGAATAAATCAAAGGGCTGTCCCAAAACCTATTTTGTGGATTTGATTTTCCATTTCATTAGAAAAAAAGGGACATCAAGAAACCTCGTATTCCTTTCAAAGGGAATACGAGGTTTCTTGTATTATCATGGTGGGTACCTTTGCTGAAACGAAGGAAAACCTTAAATGGAACAAAGACCAGGCGGAGACTCTGGCAGAACAGCCATCGGTGAAGATAAAGAGGTGTTTTTCTCTTTAGCTGAGGCATGGCCTGCCGAAAGCTTCCGCCTGGCCTTGTTTCTCTTTTTTTATCAAAGCACGATGTAAAGGTTTCGTCTCTTAATGGACTTTTGGGACAGCCCCTTTTTAGTAATATACAGCTTTCGTTTAGGAAGCTCTGGCGATTTTATCTTCCTGAGCCAGTCTTTTTCTAGTCACTACAATTTGTTTAATATACCAGGCCAGTACGAGAAGCGTCAGCCCGCCCCCGATCAGCATGGAAGGCTGGTAAGGCATGGCTAGCCCTTCAGGTGCGTAAAAGATATACGTGCAGACAACCGCGGTCATAAACATAGCCGGTATCCCGCATATCCAGTGAAGTTTGCCGGATTTGAGCAGATACATACATGCCGTCCAGAGCATAACCGTCGCAACGAGCTGGTTGGTCCATCCCACATATCTCCATAAGAACGTGTAATCAATCAACGATAAAAAGATAGTAGGAATTACGACCGGGATGGTAAGCAGCATCAGCGCCACTCTGCCTTTGGTATGGAAAAAACGGCTTAATAATTCAGCAAGCATCATTCGTGAAGAGCGGAGCGCGGTATCTCCTGTTGTAATAGGAAGTATAATAACACCAAGTATAGCGAGGATGCCACCGAGCCCTCCAAGAAGAGAAATGGAAATATCATTAACAGCACCAGCCGGTCCGCCGTTGGCAAGAGCTGTACCTAATCCGTCTGTTCCGCCGAAAAAAGTCATGCCGGCTGCAGCCCAGATCAGCGCAATAATGCCTTCAGCGATCATCGCACCGAAGAAAATCTTTCTGCCTTCTGACTCCTTTTTCATCGTTCTGGCAATAATCGGGCTCTGGGTGCTGTGAAATCCGGAAATAGCACCACAGGAAATAGTAACCATAAGGAGCGGCCATAGCGGCAGGCTCTCCGGATGAAGATTGGAGAACGTTAAATTTGGAATCGGCTGCCCGGAAAAAACAAGAGCCCCCGCAATAGATACGGCCATAAAAATAAGAATACCGCCGAGGATCGGATAAATTTTCCCGATAATACGGTTAACCGGAAGTACCGAAGCGAAAAAGAAATAAACGAATATAATTGCAATCGCGGCTCCAAATGAAAGCGGGGACAGCTCAGCAATTAGCTGCGCAGGTCCTGCAATAAAAGCGGCGGCGACTAGAATCATTAAGCAGATACTCACTATGTTAATACCGACCTGCATAGGTTTCCCCAGATATTTACCGACAAGCGTCGGGTACTGGGCTCCGTTATGGCGAAGCGAGAGCATTCCTGAGAAATAGTCGTGGACGGCTCCTGCGAAAATACAGCCAATGACGATCCAGATAAAAGCGACAGGCCCATACAGCGCACCTAAAAGTGCTCCGAAAATCGGTCCGAGTCCGGCAATATTTAACAGCTGGATTAGGCTGCCTTTCCACCAGCTGAGCGGCGCATAATCAGAATCGCCGGGATTTTCATAGGCGGGAGTCTGTTTATTATTATCGATCCCGAAGACTTTTTCGACAAAAGAAGCATAAAAAATATACCCTGCGATAAGCAAGGCAATAGACACAAAAAACGTAATCATGACG